>JAYVEE010000001.1:0-2183 GCA_043749005.1 Polaromonas sp.
GCAGTGGCACCAGGACTACGGCACCTGGTTGAATGATGATCACATGCCAACCGAACGCGCCATGAATATCGCGATTTTTCTGGACGATGTGACCGAGCATAATGGTCCGCTGATGTTCATCCCCGGAAGCCACAAAAAGGGCGTGGTTGAAGCCAAGCATGACCTGACGACCACCAGCTACCCACTGTGGACGGTGGACAACAACCTGATTCGCCAGCTCGTGCAGCGTGCAGGTGGCAAAGAAGGCGGAATCGTCAGCCCTAAAGGCCCGGCGGGTTCGATGATTCTGTTTCACTCCTGCCTGGTGCATGCGTCAGGCAGCAACCTCTCGCCGTTTGACCGCGTCAGCGTGTACCTCAGCCTTTGCGCGGTGAGCAACCACATTCGCCGCCACAAGCGTCCAGAATATATTGCGCACCGCGACTTCACACCGATTGAATGTTTGCCAGATGATTGCCTGGTGAAGGACTACCCAGTTGATTTGCCGTGGAAAGACGGCGTACCTGCCAGTGCGCTGCAAACGTCAGTGGATGAGTTCAAATTGGCGGCCTGACACAAAGTTGCTTTCATGAACCTCTACACAAAACTCCAGCAACGCGCTGCCAACAACCAACCGATTCGGATTGGCCTGATCGGTGCAGGCAAATTCGGCAGTATGTACCTCGCGCAAATCCCCAAAACGCCGGGCGTACATCTGGTAGCGATTGCTGACCTTTCACCAGATGCAGCGCGTGCCAACCTTGCGCGTGTGGGGTGGAATCCGCTTCTAACACAAGCAGAATCTGCGCAAGCAGCTATTAAAACAGGAGCTACTTGGATCACTGACGACTGGCGTGCGGTGGTTACGCATCCGCAAATCGACATCATTGTGGAATGCACAGGCAATCCGGTGGCAGCGGTTGAGCATTGCCTGGCGGCATTTGCACATGGCAAGCACGTGGTGAACGTGACAGTCGAAGCTGATGCATTTTGCGGACCGCTGCTGGCGCGTAAGGCCGCTGACAAAGGCGTGGTGTACTCTATGGCCTTTGGAGACCAGCCGGCGCTGATTTGTGATCTGGTGGACTGGGCGCGGACTTGCGGCTTTCCGGTGGTGGCAGCAGGCCGTGGCCACAAATGGCTGCCCCATTTTTCAGACAGCACGCCCGACACGGTGTGGGGCAATTACGGCTTGACGCCAGAGCAAGCCACACGCGGGGGACTGAACCCAAAAATGTTCAACAGCTTTCTGGATGGCTCCAAACCGTCAATTGAATGTACTGCGGTCGCCAATGCCACGGGGCTGACAGTTCCCAGCAATGGTTTGCTGTATCCACCTGCCAGCGTTGAAGACATTCCGTTTGTAACACGGCCTATTTCCGAGGGCGGCGTGCTCGAACGCAAAGGCATGGTGGAGGTGATCTCATCGCTGGAGGCGAACGGCCGAAAAATCCCCTACGACATCCGGATGGGCGTATGGGTCACGGTTGAAGCTGAAACCGACTACATCAAAAACTGCTTTGAAGAGTACAACGCACACACCGACCCGAGCGGGCGTTACTTCACGCTGTACAAGCGCTGGCATTTGATTGGACTTGAGGTCGGTGTGTCGGTAGCCAGCGTGGCATTGCGCGGTGAGCCCACAGGGGTGGCTACCTGCTGGAATGCAGATGTGGTGGCCACTGCCAAGCGCGACTTGTTGCCCGGCGACATGCTTGATGGCGAAGGAGGCTACACGGTCTGGGGCAAGCTGCTGCCTGCTGACACGTCGTCACGCATCGGCGGTGTACCGCTGGGTTTGGCGCACAACGTCAAGGTGACTCGTCCGGTTAAAAAGGGCCAGAGCCTTAGCTGGGCGGATGTGGCGATGGACACAACCACCGATGCGTACAAAGTACGACATGAAATGGAAAATATGTTTGCCGCACCGGTTCAAAAAGCTGCATGAAAATCACAGTATTGGGCCTGGGCAATATGGGTTTGCCTATGGCCGAGCGGCTTTGCAAAGCAGGATACAGCGTCAGCGTTTGGAACCGTACACCGGGTAAGGCCAACAGCTTGGCCGCCCTGGGCGCAACAGTTCATACGCAAGCCACAACTGCGGTCGAAGGCGCTGATATCGTGGTGAGCATGCTGGAAAGCGGTCCGGTGGTGGAGGACGTTTTGTTTAACCATTGCGTGGCTGAGGCGATGAAGCCTGGTGC
>JAYVEE010000002.1:0-2183 GCA_043749005.1 Polaromonas sp.
ACTATGCCAAGCCACAGCTTGCTGCCAAATAGTCGAAACCCACAGTATTCAATGCTTCATGATGGCTCGGAGACTGCGAATCGCGGTCAGTTGGTGCAAGTGTTGATGCGTGATCTGGTCCGCAAAAGTGGCATACCGCAGGACTGGATTCAGTGCCAGATACAGGTCATGAACAGCCGCACACGCGGCCAGGGCATTTACGTGCGACTGGTTGTCAAGCAGTGGGATGAGCGAATGATGAAATATGCATTCGCTTTTCAGAAAGCGTTGCTCACGGAAATTGTACAGTTTGAACCCAAAGCTGCGGGTTGGTTGCAAGGCATCGCCTGGCAGCTGGAGGTTGCTGCAACATGCCCACTGACCGAGTTGCCCGGCCCCGAATTCTGGCAAACGCCAACAGTTGCAGTCGAGCCATTTGATCAATTCGACATTGTCCCGCTGCCAACTGATGTATTATCGTCAAACACGCCAGAACCGCCGCCTTTGATTAGTAGCCCACCCCCTGCACCACAAGATGATACGGCCCAAGACCTTGAGCGTTTGTTCGCCATACGCGACAACGAGCTGGCGAACTTGGCCAAAGGCGATGTGCCAGCTGGTTATGAAAGTACCGAGCCCTCACCGCTGCAAAGAAGGTGATGCTTGCTAGTAATTTATTAGCTGCTTGAGCCAAATTTTGTTGGAATAAAACAACTTTTACACCTGATTTCAGGTCAGAACACGTTTTAAAAAGGCTTCCAGGTCTGACACCTCTTGCGGACATACTGAATGCTCCATAGCGTACTCCTGCCACTGAACTGCGTATCCCAGGGCGGCCAGCGTATCGCGTGATGCTGTGGCGCGCGGCAACGCCACCACGCCATCGCGCGTACCGTGGGCCATAAAGATGGGTGTATTAAGGCTGGCTGCTGTGTGCTCAGCCGCTGTCGTGCTGCCCATCGGCAAATAACCCGACATGCCAACAATGCCCGCCAGCGTCTCGGCATGACGTAGCCCTACCATCAGCGCCATCGCACAGCCCTGGGAAAAGCCCGCCACAACGATACGGCTGGCTGGTATGCCACGCGCTTTTTCATTGGCAATGATTTCCTCGATTTGCAATTGGGAATGGCGCAGTCCGGCTTCGTCTTCACGCTTGACCAAGTCAGCAGCCAGAATGTCGTACCACGCAGGCATGACGTGGCCACCGTTTATGGTGACGGGGATCGTCGGTGCATTGGGGAACAGATATCGCACGGGTCCCACGCTTGTTAAATCCAGTTGCTGGGCGATGGGTACAAAGTCGCGGCCATCGGCTCCAAGACCATGCATGATGAGGATGGTGGCAACCGGGCTATCGTCGGGATTGCCGGTTCGGGCTTCAAGAACTTGCAAGGACATGATGTTTTTGTTGTGAAGGTAGTTTTAATGAATTTTAATGAATGCAATCACCCAAACATCCAAAGTCCTTTGCAATGCGTATTCAGCAATCCGGAACCAGACAGGAAATTGACATGACAACACTTTTCAAACGCGCTTTATGGTTTGCCCTGACAGCTGCTTTTGCAGCGCTCCAGTTTTTGATGCCAGTGCAGGCTGAAATGCTTTCAGCCAAAGACGAAAAGGCCGTGCAAGCCGTAGTGCAAAGTCAGTTGGCTGCTTTTGCAGCTGACGATGCAACCAAGGCATTTTCATATGCCGCACCTGAATTGCGTAAAACTATCGGGTCGCCCGCCGCCTTTTTGGCAATGGTCAAAAACAGCTATCCGGTTGTGTACCGTCCGGGTTCTGTTTCTTTTTTCAAAGCCGAAGGTTTTGGCGATGGAGTCGTTCAAAAAGTACAAATGACGGATGTCAGCGGCACGTCGTATCTGGCGGTTTACAGCCTGCAACGTCAAAAAGACAAAGCCTGGCGCATCAGCGGCTGTACGGTAGTCGAAAATAAGGGCCGCATGGCTTGAATCGAACCAGGCTGAATGCTCCTTTTTCAGGAGCTTCTTGCGCTCGTTTATATTGGGTCGAAGCCATATTTGATGACTCAATATGTACCTATATAGTCTTTTTTGCCCACTTCGACACCGTTGTGCCGCAAAATTGAATAGGCGGTGGTGGTGTGAAAGAAAAAATGCGGCAAACCATAGTTCAGCAGATATGACTGACCGGTAAAACGCTTTTCTTTCGGTGTACCGGCTTGGGTGATGATC
>JAYVEE010000003.1:0-2180 GCA_043749005.1 Polaromonas sp.
GCCGCGCGATTTCAATGCCTGGGCAATCACATGGGCAGTTGCTTCACCTTCGGCCGTGAAGTTGGTCGCCAGGATTACTTCTTGCACTTCACGCTCGCCAACGGGTATCGGCTGACCATCAGTAGTTTTCGGCACGACGCGGTCAAACAACTTTTGCAGGCCAATGTCATGCGGGCCAATACCGTCCAGCGGACTCAACTTGCCCATCAGCACAAAGTAAAGTCCCTTAAAGGCCAGCGTACGCTCTAACGCAGCCTGATCAGCGGGCGTTTCAACCACGCATAATTTACTGCGGTCGCGCTGCGCACTGGTGCAAGTGCTACACACATCAAGCTCAGTCAGTGTGTTGCACATTGTGCAGTGCTTGATGCTCTGCACAGCATGCTCCAGGGCCTTCGCAATTTGAAGGGCGGCGGGTTTGTCGTGCTGCAGCAGATAAAACGCCATGCGCGCCGCTGACTTGGCGCCCACGCCGGGCAGTTTGCGCAGGGCTTGGGTGAGGCCTTCGAGGGCGTTTGTTTGCATGAACGGTTAGAAAGGCATCTTCATGCCACCCGGCAATCCCGGCATACCAGCCGTGATCTTGCCCATTTTCTCGCCACTGACTTCTTCCGCCTTGCGCACAGCAGCGTTAAAGGCTGCAGCGACCAGGTCTTCAATCATGTCTTTGTCATCAGTCAGCAAACTGGGTGCAATCTCGACACGTTTGACCTCGTGTTTGCAGGTCATGGTGACTTTGACCAGGCCCGAGCCTGACTCAGCGGTCACTTCAATGAATGCCAGCTCGTCCTGAGCTTTTTTCATGTTGTCCTGCATGGTTTGCGCCTGCTTCATGAGACCTGCTAGTTGCCCTTTGTTGAACATGTTTTTTCCTTTAAAAATTGAAATGCGAAGTAGTTTTAATCATATCGGCTGGACGCTAATTTTGATGCTGCCCGGTACAACTTTGCCGCCCCAGTTACGAATCATGTCCTGTACAAACGGATCGTTGTGTATCAGCGCTTCGGCTTGTGCCTGACGTTCTTTGAGTAAAGCCTGGTTACGACGCACAGGGGTGTCGGTCACCGCGCCGATTTCTACTGCTACTTGAACTGGCGGTACGCCTTGCCGATTTGCATTGATGGCCGTTTGCAGTTTGTCAATATTGGCCGGGTTGTTTAGCGACAGGCTTTCAACTCGCAGCGTCCATACCGAGTCCTCATGGGTCACTAATTGCGACTGAAGCGCAAGCTCACGCGCCATGGTTTTGATGGCATCCGCCGCGATGAGCTGCATCACCACATTCGCCCAAAAATCACCCAGTTCGGAATCGGCCAGACTTGAAAAATGAACTGATATTGATTGACTTGCTATTAAATCGGGAGCTACTTGCGCCTGCATTGACTGGGCTGTCGGCTGATTAAATACCTTAATGTCGTTACTGTCAGATATTTTTTGCTTGATTTCAGTTTTTTCAGCCGCCAAAAGAGGCGCCGCCGTAATTATCCGAACTGGCTCAGGCTGACTCTGGGGCTTTTTTCCAGGCTCGGCGGCGGTCTCCGCTCTGGGCATGGGAACAAAACCCGCCGGTTTGAATGCCAGCAAACGCAGCAGCACCATCGTCAGTGCCGCGTACTCGTCAGGTGCCAGGCCAAGCTCCGCGCGCCCGTGCAGGCAAAGGCTGTAAAGCAACTGGGTTTCGTCGGGTGGCATCAATTGCGCCAGGCGGGCTGTCTCAGTCGCTTCGGGGTCGGTGTCTTCATCGCCCCCTGATGCCTTGACCAACTCAATCATATCGGGCACGGCTTGCAACACCGCCATACGTTGCAGCACGGTGGTCATTTCTTCAAGCGTCGACGCCGCGCTCAGGCCATTGACTCGAAGTACTTCAGACGTTTCCACCACAGTTTTGCCATCGCCCCGCGCCAGCGCATCCAGAAGTTTGAAAACATAGCTGCGGTCCACACTGCCCAGCATCAAGCGCACGCTGGCCTCCTGCAACGCACCCGACCCAAAAGCAATCGCCTGGTCTGTCAATGACAGCGCATCGCGCATGGAGCCACGCGCCGCTCGTGCCAACAGGCGCAGTGCCTGATGTTCTGAGGCCACGTTTTCAATACTCAACACATGCTGCAGATGCTCCAGAATCGTCTCGGGCGCCATGGGCCGCAGATTAAATTGCAGGCAGCGTGACAGCACAG
>JAYVEE010000004.1:0-2178 GCA_043749005.1 Polaromonas sp.
CGGGATTTTTGCGCGTTGAAGAGCGCAACATGCCGCCACAGGCGCAAGTCAAAATTAGCGCCCAGCATCTCATTGATGTTGAGCAAGACATTTTTGTTAAACGCTGCCGTTACGCCTGGAGCGTCGTCGTAAGCGGCTTCCAGCACTGCTGAGTCTTTGACCAGGTCAATGCCCAGCAACAAACCGCTGGCATTGCCTTGGGATGGATGGGCAATTTGCTGCAAAAAGTGCAGAGCGTCCCCTGGTGAAAAATTCCCGAGACTGGAGCCGGGGTAAAAAAATATGCGGTCATGGTTTTGCACCATGTCGGGCAGTTGCAGCGTTCTTGAAAAGTCCATACCCACGCCGACGATGTTGAGTTCTGGAAAATTTGCCTGCAAATTACC
Source organism: Polaromonas sp. (assembly GCA_043749005.1). Taxonomy (GTDB): domain Bacteria; phylum Pseudomonadota; class Gammaproteobacteria; order Burkholderiales; family Burkholderiaceae_C; genus Polaromonas. Next base: position 387 of record JAYVEE010000004.1, read on the forward strand.
CGACGCTTCGCGCAAAAAATCTACTGATATATCTATCGGCACATATTGCCGGGGTTTTAAATGCGGAATCAACGCAGCGGACTTGGCGCAATTACCAGCACCCAGGTCAATCAGGCAGGCGTTGTTGATGCCCGCTTTCACAATGGCGCTCGCCATGTTGCCGTAGTTTGCGTTGAAAATACCTGCTTCTGTACGGGTGGGGTAGTACTCGTCCAGCAGTGTGATGGCTTCAAACAGTTTTGAGCCGAGTGTGTTGTAAAAATATTTTGGAGAAATACTGGCGCGGGTGGCGAGCAAACTATGGGTCAGCTCCTTGATGACTTCGTTTTGGCTCGATTCTGTGGTGACCGCTAGCGTGGCAGTGCAGTCAATAAATTCAGGCATCAGCATCATGTTTATAAAAGTAGTGGTTTCAATTCAGGACAAACAGCATTAGAGCAAAGCCAGCTGACTTTGAAAATATCGTTTTTGCCCCGTCACCGGGTCATTAAATGCAATTGACTTGGCCAGCAACTGCAACGGTGAAGCATGGTCATCATCGGGTGTAACAGCCACGGGCGGGTACATGCGATCATTGAAAATGGGCAAGCCCAGCGCGTTCATGTGGACACGCAGCTGGTGCTTTTTGCCAGTGACGGGGTTGAGCGCGTATCGAGCCCGGTTGCCATTTGTTTCAACCACGTCAATGTGCGTTTCGCTGTTAGGTTGGCCCATTACTTCGCGCTGTCTGAAGAAAGGAACGCCCTCTACAATTCGGCTTTTACGGGTCAGCGGAAATACCAGGTCATCACGCCATGGTGCCATGGCTTCGTAATGTTTTGTCACCGCATGGTGTCTGAATAGCGCCTGATAGGCATTGCGTTCGTCAGGCAGCACACTGAACAATACCAGCCCGGCCGTCTCGCGGTCAATGCGGTGAATCGGAATCAGCGTGTCAATTCCCAGGCGGTTTTTAAGCCGCACCAAAAGTGTCTCTTGCAGAAAGTGACCGGACGGTGTGACGGGCAAAAAATGCGGCTTGTCGGCGACGATCAGGTGTTCATCCTGAAACAGGACCACCTCATCAAACGGAATGCGTTGTTCATCTTCAACAGCGCGGTAATAGTAGATGCGCATGTGGCTGGGGTAGGAACGCTCAGCGCTAACGAGGACGCCGAACTCGTCAACCACCAGATTATTGGCCATGCGCTTTAACCACTCGTTGCGGGTGATGGCAGGGAAGCGTTCGACTAAAAAGTCGGTGATGGTAAGCCATGCGCCTGCGGGCAAACCGACGCAGCTAGGGCCTACGCCGTTACGTGTAGGTAGCCCGTGGTCAGTCATCCTGATCACACGCGCTTGAACACCACGTCCCAGACACCGTGCCCAAGCTTGATGCCCCGATTTTCAAATTTGGTCAGCGGACGGTAGTCGGGCTTGGGGGCGTAGCCATCGGGCGATATGTTTTGCAGGATCGGCTCTGCGTTTAAAACTTCAAGTATCTGCTCGGCATACGGTTGCCAGTCGGTAGCGCAGTGAAGGTAGCCACCGGACTTTAAGCGGGCGGCCAGCTTGGCAATCAGTGGCGCTTGAATCAGACGGCGCTTGTTGTGCTTTTTCTTGTGCCAGGGGTCGGGGAAAAAAATATGAATGCCGTCCAGACTGGTCAGGCCCAGCATGTGGTCAATGACTTCAACTGCATCGTGTTGCAGGATGCGGATATTGCCCAGGTTTTGTTCTTCAATCCGCTTGAGCAGCGCACCCACGCCCGGCGTGTGTACCTCGCAGCATAAAAAGTTGGTGTCAGGCCTGC
>JAYVEE010000005.1:0-2178 GCA_043749005.1 Polaromonas sp.
CCCACCCGCACCCCCACTCATACCAGCCATGCCCGATGCACCCCCAGCAGACCCCTCGTTCTCCATGGCATCAAAAGTCAGGCTCTTGAGAAATATTGCCTCGCCGGGTTGCGCCTGGCCTGCGTCAATCAAAACATCCAGACGTTCGCCCGGTGCAAAAAATGCCTCGGTGACCGTTTCAGGCCGTTCAATCAAACCGCCATCCGTACCAATCACGGTGAAATTAATCGGCGTATTGCCCTTGACGAATGCCAACCGGTAGATACGCGCATTAGAGCCATTGAGCAGCCGCAGGCGATAGGTGCGCGGCGTGACGGTCTGCACCGCGTTGGGCGTCAGGTTGGCCAGCATGATGTCGCCTAACCAGCCCATCATGGCCTCTTGCATGCCCGGTTCGTAAAGCAGCTTGCCCTGCGCATCAAACTGTTTGTCCTGCACCACCAGCGGCAGGTCAGTAACGCCCAATTGCAAATCAAGCGCCTTGTTGATGCTGCGCTGATCGTCGTCATCCACCAGGAAAAAACTCGCCAGCCCGTTATAAGCCTGCTTGGCAGTCAGGTTGTGCGCATGCGTGTGATACCAGTAAGTGCCGCCCCGGTTGCGCACAGTAAAGTCGTAGTCGTAACGCGCTCCCGGCTCGATGGTGCTGGAAGGATGACCATCCATGGCGGCAGGCGTGTGCAGGCCATGCCAGTGGATGGTGGTGGGCTCTTGCAATTCATTGTGAAGACTGGCCTTAAAACGAGCGCCACTCTCAAGACGCAAGATCGGGTTTTGGTAAGCCTTGCCAGCCTGCTCAGTCTGGTACAGCAGGAAGGGTGATTCGCGACCTGGCAAGAGAGCAAACTTGGCTGAAGTGGCACGGATTTTTAAAGGCCCGGCAACATCAAGTACCCCAAACGGCCCGCTACCCACAGGAATAAAGAGTTTTTGTTGAAAGTTATCAAGAGCTACCGGGTCAAACGGGTAATGGCGAAACTGCCCGCCTGTCACAGGGTTGGAGCGCGGTGCGCCGTAATATATCCAAGCAGCACCCGCTGCACCTGCCACGGCGGCCGCACCAGCAAACTGAAACAGCTGTCTTCTTTGCAACATGGTCTTACCCGTACCGCGCTGGCGCGGCTGGCATACGGTCCATCATCATTTTCATCATGGTCTGCATCATCGTCATGCGCATTTCCATCATGGCGTGGTGCGCGTTCATTTCAGCTGACATGCCAGCCATGCCCTGCATTCCAGCCATCGCCGGCTTAGCCATGCGATCCATCATCTTCATGCCGTCCTGCATGGATTTCATGTGTTCGGCCGTCAGCGAGTTGCGCTCTTCTGGGGTTTTGGCAGCCATCATTTTTTCGTGCATGGTTTGCATGGCATTGGTTTACGCGTCCATACAAGCCAGGTGATCAGGCGGTGCCGTAACGGGCGAAGCAGCCATGCCCATCGTAGTTGGCATAGGCGGGGCTACGTTGCAGGCTATTAATGTGCTTGCGGCGCTGATCGAAAGTGCCAGAGGGACAAATCGGAAAGTGGTCATGAGTAGCTCCCGAAGAAAACAAATAAAAAGACAAGAGATTAAATACACAGTCGTGCAACATAAAAACTATTCCGCCCGTTTGGCAAGAAGGTCGAGAGAACACGTGTTGATGTGGAGAAATTTGAGCATGGCTCATGCGCAAGCTGTTGTCGCCCTGTTAAAGGGCTAGTCTGGAGTAAAGCGCCCTGAGTGGCATCTCAGACGCAGCGTACTGGCTGCCATTTGGCTGTTCGTATTGAACATGAATGGGCTTAATCAAAGACCACAATACAGCAACGATGATCTGCGCTCTGGACTCGATTTGTTCTACGGAATATTTTTTCGTCAAAGGCTTCGAGCCGTCGTCACAAACTTTCAGGCAAGGCCGTTTTGACGTGTGCGCATCTTCTGCTTCTTTTGAACCGGTTTCAATTGGAACAGACCAGCTTAGACTGACTTGAGTTGCACCATGTGACTCGGTATGTTTAGGTGTTAAGACATTCACACTTGTGCCTGTACCTTCCAGAACCCAAGCGTTGGCAACACCCGAAACCAAAGCAAACATCCACACCAGCAACACTGCAAATGCACCGATGCGATTAATGCGGGTATTAAAAAACAAATTCATACTTGTGTAAATGACAATATCCGACTTTAGTGAAACC
>JAYVEE010000006.1:0-2176 GCA_043749005.1 Polaromonas sp.
TGGCTATCCGTATAAAAGGTTCTTGTCCGATACTTCATTTGCAACGCTCCTTCTGCCTGCGCAGTATTCAGTGTGTTGCATCCACCGGTTGAATCCGCCACGGCAAAGCGGAAATTCAAGAGTTCGAACAGACCGCCATAAAGCTGACATTGGCCATCACTGGCCCGAGGATGGCCATCAGCGTCTTCTGAGGTCTCAGATACCTACAAACAAATGCTGAAAAATATTTGTTGCTAACGCGAATCATTCGCATTATCATCTGTCCCGGTTCAACTACTTCAAGCCCTAGCCACTGGGCTCTTTCATCATGATGCGCTTTCAATCCCTCTTGTTTTCCTTTGCGGGTGCCGTGATTTCTGCAAGCCTGTTGGTAACCGGCGCGTATGCGGCCGAACCTGAGCTGCTGCTGGTAATAAGGAACCATCGGTTTGAACCCGTCGAACTTAAAGTACCAGCCGACCAACGTGTGAAATTGATAGTTCACAACCAGGACAGCACTGCTGAGGAATTTGAAAGTCACGACCTCAATCGTGAAAAGATTGTTCCAGCAGGGGGAAAAGTCAGTATTTTTATCGGCCCGCTGAAGGCGGGGCGTTATTCCTTTTCTGGCGAATACAACGAGGCCACCGCTAAAGGCGTTGTGATCGCAGAGTGAGCTGGTTTAAACAAACATCAAATTTGGATCAGTAATGTTCGCCACTGCCATCATCGTCTTTCGTGAAACGTTAGAAGCCGCCTTATTCGTCGGCATCATGGCTGCCGCAACCCGCGGTTTGGTCGGTAGGAGCCGCTGGCTGACTGCTGGCGTGCTGGCTGGAAGCGCTGGTGCCTTGGCACTCGCGGCCGGTGCAGAGCACATTAGCGCTCTTGCTAACGGGGTTGGGCAGGATCTGGTGAACGCCGGAATTTTAGTAGTGGCATTTGCCATGCTGACCTGGCATTGCGTCTGGGTCTCAAACCAGGGAGCCCAAACCGCCGCCGATGCGCGCGCACTGGGTAGCTCTTTCAAGCAAGGGCAACGTGCGCCTTGGGCACTCATGATCGTGGTGGCGCTGTCGGTGCTACGTGAAGGCGCGGAAACCGTCTTGTTCGTGGCTGGGTTCGCCACAGGATCAGGTCCGACCGGCACCTTGGCTGGCGCATTTGCCGGAGTGCTATGTGGGAGCGCCATAGGGGCGATCATCTATCTGGGTCTGTCGCGTGTACCCTTGCAGCGCATGTTTGCTGTAACCAACACATTGATCTTGCTCTTGGCTGCCTCTATTGCCAGTCAACTGGCCCGTGCGTTGTCGCAAGCGGGTTTGATCAGCGTATGGGGACAGCCTTTATGGGATACATCGCCTTTGCTGCGCGTTGACTCACCCGTCGGCACGCTGGCCCATGCCTTGGTAGGCTACGAAGCCCAGCCCACGGGTCTGCAACTCGCCTTCTACGCCTTAGCCTTGCTCGTCATTGTGATTGGTAGCCGCTGGGTGCGAGCGGCGCAGGTACGCCGGCGCACCGCCGTAACTGCGCGAGTCCTAGCTGGCGCCTAAGCGTTTCGCACGCTTTATTTGTTCATTTTCTTTTAATTTTTCGGGAGTTTTTTCATGCATAACGCCACCAAGGTGTGGGCAGCGCCATTGCTGTGCCTCGCTATATGCCTACCGTTCACAACGCTGACACAAGCCGGCCCTCTCGGAGCCTCTGACTACGTTTACACCCCTGCCGTGACTGAAGGTGAAAAAGAAATCGACTTTAAATTAGGAACCGCTAAAGCACGCGATGGCAGCCGTACCAGCGCGACGTCTTTGGGTCTGGGCTACGGCGTCAATTCTTTTTGGTTTACCGAGGTCTACGTCAAAGCAAAACGAGAATCACCCGGTAACTGGAGCTATGACGCGCTCGAATGGGAAAATAAATTCCTGTTAACCGAAACCGGAAAATACCCTGTGGACGTCGGTTTGATCGTCGAGCTTGAGCGACCTAGAAATCGAGAGGAAGGCTACGAGTTGCGTTTCGGCCCACTATTTCAAACAGAGCTCACGCGCTCAGTTGTAGCCAACTTGAACGTGCTGTTTGGCAAGAACTACCGCACTGCAACGCCAGCGCCCACGGAGCTGGGGTATCAGTGGCAACTGAAGTACCGATGGAAACCCGAATTTGAAGTAGGCGCACAAGGCTTTGGAAGACTTGG
>JAYVEE010000007.1:0-2174 GCA_043749005.1 Polaromonas sp.
ATCGTCATTTTCCCGGGTAAAAGTGCAGTTCAACGCGAACGCCATGCGGTATCTCTTCGTGCAGCTCAAGACGCGCGCTGCTCCCGTAAAAGCCTTGCAGGCGTGTGTGTGAGTTAGACAAGCCGGTGCCTTGTTGCGCCGTTTCCGCCATACCCACGCCGGTATCGCTTACCCAAAGGGTAACCATGCCCGTCGTCTGGTTAGCCTCGCCACCGACCTCTATTCGGCCGCTACCCATGGCGGGGTCAATGCCATGGCGTATCGCATTCTCGACCAGCGTCAGTAACGCCATGGCAGGAAAGCGTATCTCCGCCAGCGCTGGAAGGATTGCCACCTTAAATTCCAAGCGGTCGGGCATCCGAAGGTGCATCAACTCCAGATACGCGCCCACAAGTTGCAGTTCTGTTCCCAGCGTCGCGTCGGTGTCACTCAGAGATGGCATCGCCGCGCGCAGATAGGAAATCAGATGCCGTAATACCGGCCCCGCATTATCAGATCCGGAGGCGACAAGTGCCTCAATGTTGGCCAAGGTGTTGAATAGGAAATGGGGTTCGATCTGTGCTTGCAGCAGACGCAGTCGCGCATTCAACAGTTCGCGCTCGAGCGTGGTCTTTTCCAGTTCTAGCTGCAGCCGGCCGACCCGCTCGCGCTCCTTGCGTTCGCTGCGCATCGCAAGCAGTGAAAGCGACAAGCCGAATAGCAGTGCAAGGACGACCATGAACACGTGGCCGACCAGATTTTCCATCTTCCCCAGATACGCAATAAAGTTAGTGCCCTGCGTCAGTACGGCTGTGGCCACTGTCGCCACGGGAGCCATCAGAACCACCGCCAACAACCGGGCTGGGCCGCGTTCCAGCCATCGCGGACGCAGTCTGTCGGCCGCCGAATAGGCCAACAACAGCGACGCGCCGACAAAACCGACATTGCCGAACACCGTTGGGAACCGCGTATTGGTGAGCGCGTGCAGAGCCCAGGAAAGCAATAAAGTGAAAGCGGTGACCACAAGCGCATGCCTGGCAGTCGGCAAAACAGTGCTGGCGGAACTGGTGGTGGGGTGCGTTTGCGTCATCCACCCACAATAACCGCTACCCAACCGTCATTCAATCCCTTAAAACCGTCACTGGTCGCATCATTGCCGAAAGTGGCTTGTCGATGGGGGCCAAGGCTGGCTATTGTGCCCCACACACCAGCAAACAGAGGCGACAACAATGACATCCGATACCAGCACGGCCGCCACGTTTTCGAGCAAGGCTCACGAACATGCGTCGCTACGCAAGATCGCCCTGAATAAATTAAGCTCGACGGCATTGAAATCGGCCGTGTCGTTCTGGTTTCTGGTGACCGTTATTGGCCAACTGATTTTTGTAGTCTACATTGCCGTTCTTTACGGAAGCTCGGCGATGCTCGGCAAGTTTACTGGCTGGAATAAAGTAATGTTGCATGGCTATGTAGCCGGCGACACCGCAGGTAACATGGCCCTCGGTACGCATTTGTTGCTGGCCGCCGTCATCCTGCTGGCCGGAGCGTTGCAGCTAATTCCGCTAGTGCGCGCCCGCATACCGTCTTTTCATCGATGGAACGGACGAATTTATCTTTGCGGTGCTGTCATAGCCAGCCTGACCGGCTTGTACATGGTGTGGGTTCGCGGCACGGTCGGCGATGTTGTCCAGCACATCGGCACCAGCGTAAATGCCGTCCTGATTTTGATGTTTGCCGGCATGGCTGTGCGCCTTGCCTTGGCGCATGATTTTCCAGCGCATCGGCGCTGGGCACTGCGGCTATTTCTTTCTGTCGGCGGCGTGTGGTTTTTCCGGGTCGGATTGATGTTTTGGATTGCCGTCAATCGCGGCCCCGCCGGCTTTGACCCGAAGACGTTTCAAGGTCCTTTTTTAAGTTTCCTTGCATTCGCCCAGTACTTGCTGCCACTCGCCATCCTCCAGCTCTACTTGCACTGCCGTGAGCGCGACAACGCAGTGGCCAACCTCAGCATGGCGGCCACTCTGCTGGGGCTAGGCATCGCAACAGCCGTGGGCGTTGCAATGGCGACGGTGGGTATGTGGTTACCCAATATTTAGGCCGCCGCGGCTTAGCCGATGGCTTCCAACGCGCGCAGCGGTGCGAGCAGCCCTCGATTCTGCCGTTTGGTTCTGCCAGAGCGAAGTCGATAACCGCCA
>JAYVEE010000008.1:0-2170 GCA_043749005.1 Polaromonas sp.
ACCACCAGTGGGTCAATACCGGGGAAGACGCGGCTGTTCCAGCTCCAGATGTTGAAGTCCAGCATGGTCATGATTTTGGGTGTGTAGGCACCGGGGTCAATGTCATAGGCGTTGAGCAAAAACACAAAGTCGCGGTCCACCTCATCAATCAGCGGGTGTTTTGCTTTGGGGTGGGTGATCCAGAAGCCCATCATGCCCATCGCCATTTGCGTCATTTCGTCCGCATGGGGGTGGTACATGAAGGTCCCGGGGCGACGGGCGACAAATTCATACACAAAAGTTTTACCTACAGGAATAGCGGGCTGGTTTAAACCGCTAACGCCGTCCATGCCGTTGGGCAGGCGTTGGCCGTGCCAGTGAACGCTGGTGTGCTCAGGCAGTTTGTTGGTGACAAATATTCGTACCCGGTCACCTTCAACCACCTCAATTGTCGGGCCGGGCGACTGGCCGTTGTAGCCCCACAAGTGGCCTTTAAAGCCAGGAGACAGTTCGCGCACTACGGGCTCGGCTACCAGGTGGAATTCTTTTATGCCGTTGTTCATGCGCCAGGGCAGCGTCCAGCCATTCAAAGTAGCCACCGGGTTGTACGGGCGGCCTGTGTTGGGCACCAGTGGTGCCATAGTGTCAGGCTTGGTTTGTATCACGGGCTCTGGCAGTGCAGCCATGGCGACACGGCTGACTGCAGCAGCACTGACGGCGGCAGTGATGACACCTGCGCCTGCTAAAAAAGTTCGTCTGTTGTTCATGTTGATTCTTGGCAAATGTTTTAGTGGGGTTTGGCGCCGCCGCCCGCCGCTTGAGGCGTGGCCATCATTACTGCGATGGGTTTGCCAGTCATTGATGCGCTGAGTGCTGCATCAGCCAGCCAGAACTGCTGATATGCGTTAATCGCCGCTATCACGCTGCCGATCTGGTCACGCGTGTCGGCCAGAAGTTCAAATACGCCTATCAACATGCCGTTGTAGCGCAGCATGTTTTCTTCCGCCACGGTTTTGCGTAGCGGTACCACTTCGTCGCGATAGTGTCGGCCCACGTCGTAGGCTGTGCGGTAGGCAGAATAGCTTTCGCGCAGTTGCGATGTAGCGCTGCGTACCGTGCTTTCGTAGCGGTTAGCCGCTGCAAGTGATTGGGCATTCATCGCGTCGCGTTTGGCGTTGCCCCAGTCAAAAATCGGTAGCCTTATGCCGACTTCGTAGCCACGTTTGGCAAAGGCTTTTCCCACACTTGCGCCATTGTCAAAAGTTGTGCTCCGGATAATACCCAATTCAACATCAACCAGGCTGGTCAGCAGACTCAAACCTTGAGCTTTGCCTGCAGCGTCCAGCTGGCCACGTGCCAACTTGACATCCAGTCGCTGATCGGTGGCTGTGCTGCTGACCAGCTCTGGCGTGCGTGCGTCTTTCGGCAAATCGGGTAGTCGGTCTGGCAACTTCATTTGGTTGGCCTGCGCATCCGTCAGGCCCAGTTGCCGTACCAGTTCTTCACGCGCTGCCAACGCGCCATGCTGCGCCGCTGCCAGCCGGGCTATGCTATCTGCATAAAAAACCTGCTGGCGCGCGCGTTGCAGTTTGTTGAAATTACCGACCTGCTGCATGCGCTTTGCTAGCTCCGAACTGGCCTCAGCTGCTGTGTTGATCTGGTTTGTATATTGCAGCACCTGACCGGCAGCAACGGCTCGTACCCAAGTCTGACGGGTTTGCGTGACCTGCTCGACCACGCTGGCGGACAACTGCACTTGCGACTGTGCAATCTGGCTTTGCGCAATTGCGAAGCGACGCGGTAACGTGAGCAAATCCAGCAGGCCAAACGACAGCAAGCGCCCCAGTTCAAGTTCGTCTTTGAAAGTGACGCGCTCAAATGTGAAAATGGGGTTGCTGATGCGCGCCGCCTGATTGGCAGCTGACATGTCGGCCCAGCTTTGCGCCAGCATGGTTTGCACCGCTGGACTGTTGGCCAGGGCAAGTTGCACTGCATCGTCTGAACTTAACGGCTTCGCCAGCAAATCAGCAGCCAGTTTGGCCCTGGCATCATTTTGTTGGGCAGTGCGGTTGAGTTCAAGCTTGCCGCCCGTAAAGCTGCCGGTCGTTTGGTTGGCTGAGCTGATGGCTTGGTCAAAGTCAATTGAGGCGCAACCTGCAAGAATTAAAACTGACGCGGCCAGCGCCGTCAG
>JAYVEE010000009.1:0-2167 GCA_043749005.1 Polaromonas sp.
TGCGGGGCCGATGCCAATGCCAAACCAGACCACCAGAATCGGCACAAAGGCGGCTTTTGGCAGCGCGTTAAAAGCCGTCATCAATGGGTACACCGCTGAGTAGGCCAGGCGGGACGAGCCCACCACAAAACCCAGCAGCACACCGACCACAATCGCAATGCCAAAACCTGCCATCGTGACCCAGTAAGTACGCCAGGCGTGGCCCAAAATGACTCCCTTGTATTCCCAGGTTTGCGTGGCAATACGCAGCGGGCTGGGGAAGATGAACTCGGATACCTGGAACACGGTGCAAATCACTTGCCACAAGGCTATGATAGTAATCAATAGCACCCAGGGTGCCCAAAATTGAAGCTGTTTATTGGTCATAAGTTCAATCGTTCACGCTGCAGGCGCAGCTTTACGTATGGCGCCTATGTGCCCACGCAGCTCATGCACGATGTCGGAAAACTCTTTGGTGTAGGTGATTTCCAGGTCACGCGGGCGCGGCAACTCAATTTCCTTTTTTACCACAAAGCGGCCTGGGCTTTTGCTCATCACGTACACCGTGTCGGCCAAAAATACCGACTCGCGCAAATCATGTGTGACCAGAATCACGTTGAATTTTTGCACTGCCCACAGGTCACGCAAAATACACCACAGCTCTTCACGCGTGAAGGCATCAAGCGCACCGAAGGGTTCATCCAGTAGCAGCATTTTGGGCTTATGCACCAGCGCCCGGCAGATGCTGGCGCGTTGCTGCATGCCGCCTGACAGTTGCCACGGAAACTTGTCGCCATAGCCCGCCAGTCCCACGCTTTCCAGCAGCATGAGCGCACGCTCCTCGTACTCTTTGCGCTTGGCTTTAAAGTTGCTTCGGAAGGGCTCCACAATCTCTAGCGGCAACAGTACATTGTCAAGCGTGGTGCGCCACGGCAAAAGCGACGGCGCCTGGAACGCCATGCCAGAAATTTTGAGTGGCCCGGTCACAGGCTGACCATCAATCAGTATTTTGCCAATCGACGGCATTTTTAACCCGGTCGCAAGTTTCATGAAGGTGGACTTGCCACAACCCGATGGCCCAACAATGGCAATGAACTCGCCCTGCTTGACCTTCAGGTCAATCGCTTCAACCGCAAACTGCTTTCTGGCCAAAAACTCTTCGTTGTAGGCCAGCCAGACGTTAGAAAAGTCTACAAAATCGTTTTTAACGTCAGGTTGAAGCATTTTTAGTAAAAAATATTGCTGCAGCCTAACAAAATCGCGTGGGAGCAGCTATGAAAATCGTAGTAACTGGATTGAGCTTATTTCTTGGGCAGGATGTTGAGCTCAGCCGCTGTTGGCAAGAAAGAGCCGTTCCATACCGCGTCCGGGTTTACGCGCGACTTGGTAGCAAACGCGTCTGACACCTGTGAAGCCATGAGCGACAGGCGTGGGCCCTTGATCTGGCCGAAACCTTCAGCGCGTGCATCGGGGCTGTTGATCACGGTGTCAATCGCCAATTGCAGGCGGCGAGTTTCAAGGGCCACATTGATGATGCCGTCGCGCGCCTTTACGTCGTTGATGGCCGCTGCCGGATTGGCAATGACATCTTTCGCGCCCTTGGTGAAGGCCTGTAAAAACGCCTTGACGGCGGCTGGGTTTTCCTTGATTAGCTTGGGTGTGGCAATGATGACGTTGCCGTACAGTTTGACGCCGTTGTCAGCGTAAGGAATAACCACCACGTCTTCAGCTTTGACGCCGCGTGCTTCCAGGTTCAGCAACGACGTGAATGTAAAGCCGGTAATTGCATCGACATCGCCGCGAGCCAGCATGGTTTCGCGCAGTGGTGGGTCCATAGCCGTCCACTGCACGCCCGTTACGTTGTTGGCTTTGGCAAAGATCGGAAAGGCGCGGCGGCCAGCGTCAAAGACTGGAGCGCCCAGTTTTTTACCGTTCAGGTCAGCAATGGTTTTTATACCCGATTTTTTTAGCGCCATCACAGACGCTGGTGTGTTGTTGTAAACCACCATCACTGCCACAGGCTTGTTGGGTGCGTCCGGGTTGTTGGCATGAAACTCCATCAACGCAGCCAAATCGGCAAAACCCATGTCGTACGTGCCAGATGCCACGCGTGTGACTGCGCCGCCTGAGCCGTTGCCGGCGTCAACTGTGACGTCAAGCTTGGCGTCTTTGAAATAGCCTTTGGCTG
>JAYVEE010000010.1:0-2160 GCA_043749005.1 Polaromonas sp.
GATTCAGCCCAGCTTCCCATCATCACGGGTCGGAAGAAACCCACGACCAGATAAAGCCAGATAGCCGCTGCAAAAGCCCAAGCCACATGTGTGCCCAAGCCAAGCTGACGAGCGCGGCGGTACATCCGTGCCCACCACAGTATGAGGGAAACGGTGAGCATAAAACCGGCTATGTTCCACCAGCCACCGTCGTTCAGGGGCGCAATACTCAAACCGTATTTGGGCGCTGGCGGATCAAGCGCCAGCCAGAACAGCTGACGAATCATTTGAATGGGATTCCAGTCGACCTGGGCCAGCATGTTAAAGCCAATGATATTGAACGCTAGCGTGCCAAATAACAGTGATGCCAAACCCAGCCAGCCCAAGTAAATGGGGCCAATTTGTGCATTGCCCAGCCTCCCGGCCAGATGCAGAAAAAACGGTGGGCCGATACGTTCGGAGTCACCCGGAGGCAGTGGAACTCCTGAAGATGCAGGCCCTGTCGGCTGCACGGTGGTAAAAAGATTTTGATATTCAGCCATATTTGTGCTCCGTATTCTTATTAATGACCCCAGATTGGCATGTTCAGCCACCAGCCCCACCATTCAGGCCAGCCGCGTGTCCAGAATGGCCCGCTGATGACGATGCACAGTGCAGAAAACCAAACCGCCGCCAGCGCCAGAAACAGACCCAAACGGTGAATGCCCAGAGTGCCGACGGAATAGCCAATCACGTCGCGGAAAAAGGTGTCTTCATGCTCGGGTGTTTTAACCGCTTGGCCTTTGCCTGGGTTGGTGGCAGACAGCACCAGTGCTCCGTGCAGCGACAGTGACAAGGTAGTGGCAAAGAACAAAGTCACGGCGATCATGTGCGCAGGGTTGTAATGAAAATGCAGATACTGATAGCCCGTATTGCTGACCCAGTCCAGGTGGCTGTAAATGCCGTAAGGAAAAGCGTGACCCCAGGAACCCATCAGCACCGGGCGGATGACTTGCAAGGTGAAGTACGCAAAAATAGCAAAACCAAATGCAACCGGGACATGCAAGCCCATTCCCAGTTTGCGGCAAATTTCGACTTCTCGTAGCGCCCAAGAAACAAAGGATCCCAATGCACAAACAGTGATGACCTGCCAAAGGCCTCCGGCCATCATCGGAGCCATCTTCAATCCGTTGGAAATATCTGGCGGCGCGATGTTGATCTGCCACGGATTCCAGGTTGGTCCCATCGCCGCACCCCACATAATCATGGCAGTGCCGACAAGGGCGAAAAATACTGTTGATATTCCAAAAAAACCAACGTAAAACGGCCCGACCCAAAAGTCAAACAAATCACCCCCAATCAGGGTGCCGCCGCGAATACGGTACTTTCTTTCAAAACTCAGCATGGCCATGTTCGGCCCCTTGGCAATCTGGCACGCGTGGCTGGACGCTATCAGACATAAAAATAGTTTTTTTAAGGGGCGTGCGAAGCAGGCTGCATCAGCCTGACTTCGCTCACCGCATCGGCAGCAAAAAAGCCGCCGTTATTTTGAAGGTGGCATCGCTGCGTTTTGCGCAGCTTTGGCAGCCTTCACCGTGTCTGGGTGCCACGTGTTGAGGTTGTAACGATCGGTGCTGAGTTGCACCAGATGGATTGATGTAGATGTAAAAGCAATGATCAAGCCTGTGAAGATGATGCCTTTGCGGGGATCAACAATACGCCAAATACGCCACATAATATTTCCTTTAGTTAAGTTGAGAAATCACGGTGTACACAGCTGAATTCACGCTGCCCAACATGGGACGAGTTCCTTCTGCCCCTGGCAGCCAGTTACGCCAATCCATGAACAGAATCTGGCCCGTCATTGCAAGCAACAAAAAGACGCAGAAGAGAACAACGTACAGGTATCGAAACTCCTTGAGAGGAGCCTCTAAAACACTGTCGTGTTGTGGAGCATGTAAATAAGCCATAGTTATCTCCGTGAATAGGTTCTAAGGGGCTCTTAGAACCAGGGACGCCAGATCCAGGTCAAGCTGTGCGCAAGCAATGCACTTACAGCAAACATCAGGTAACCCTGGATGTAGTACTTGTGAAATTCCTGGCACTCTTGATCAGACAATCCTGAAGGACTTGTACTTTGATTCATACTCAATACCTCACTTAAAAAGCCTTGCGGCCAACACCCTGTCCGAGGACAAGGAA
>JAYVEE010000011.1:0-2158 GCA_043749005.1 Polaromonas sp.
AGGCCGCATTACGCCCGCACATTGTGGGACTGGTCGAACGCACTGGAAGCAAGACTGGATCAAGCGCGCGGTGTTCTGGCAGTCGATGGCAACGAAGACCGCGCCGAAAAAATCCTGCGCGCCTACCGTCTTTACCTGGCAGGCAGCGCCATGTGCTTTGAGCAAGGCTGGATATCGCTGCACCAACTGCTGGCCACCAAACCTTCGGGCGACGTGGATTCTTCAACGGATGGTTTGTCTCCGAGAGGTGCGCAATCGGTTTACCCGTTTAACCGCAGCTACATGTACGCTGAAAGTCAACCACCCGGACAGTACCGATGTCACCCTCATGGGTGATTTCCAGATCATCCACGAGGGTGCCCCCCAAATCACCCCCGCGGGTGGTTGTCATGCAGAATTTTCTTCAATCGCTCGCGCGCCACGTGGGTATAAATCGTCGTCGTTGAAATATCAGCATGCCCAAGCAGCATTTGCACCGCACGCAAATCAGCGCCGTGATTCAGCAAATGCGTGGCAAAGGCGTGGCGCAGCGTGTGCGGCGACAGCGGGGAGTTGATGCCTGCTAGCAATGCGTATTTTTTTACCAGCATCCAGAACATCACCCGGCTCATGCCGTGGCCGTGATGCGTGACGAATAAATCATCGGTTTGCTGGGCTTTCAGAATGTTGGGCCTGCTGTCCTTGATGTAGCGCACGATGGCGTCCCGTGCAAACTGGCCAAATGGGACCAACCGCTCCTTGTTTCCTTTACCCATCACCCGCAGTACGCCTTCGTTCAGGCTCAAGTGAAAGGTCTTGAGCCCCACCAGTTCACTCACCCGCAGTCCACTGGCGTACATCAGTTCCAGCATGGCGCGGTCACGCTGGCCGAGCAGTGTTTCATCACTTGGCGCGGTCAGCAGCGCTTCAACCTGCGCCTCACTCATCAGCTTGGGCACACGCAAGGCTTGCCTGGCTGATTGCAATTTGAGGGTCGGGTCGGCGGCAATCAAGTTTTCACGCAGGGCCCATGAAAAGTAACGTTTAAGCACCGTCAATCGCCGGTTGGCGGTAGTGGCTTTGGTAGTGCTGTGCCGGGCTGAAAAGTAACCGTTCAAATCATTTTCAACTGTTGCATCCAGAGCGCGGCGGCCTTGCTTTGTATCGGTGAGCCAGCCAGCGTACAAAGTCAGATCACGCCGGTACGCAGCCAGCGTGTTTTTGCTCAGCCCATCTTCAAGCCATAGCGCGTCGATAAAGCTGTCAATCCCTGCTGAGCTGTCTGTGTTCATCACCAAACGACAACAAAAAAGCCGCTTGTTGGAGCAAGGAACATAAACAGTTTTTCAAAAAGTGACAAAGGACTACTCAAGTCTTAATTTAGCTGAATCCACTACTTTTTTGTACACCTCAAACTCGGCTGCAATTTGTGCCGCAAATTGCTCAGGCGTGTTACCCAGTACGATAGAGCCGGTGTCCTCAATCCGCTTGCGGATGGCTGGATCTTCCAGTGCTTTTCTTACACCAGCGTTGATTTTGTCGACCACTTCTCTGGGTAAACCTTTGGGGCCGGTAATGCCGTAGTAAGCCATCCGGTTCACGGGCTCCAAACCAACTTCTTTGAAAGTGGGCACATCAGGCATTACAGCCAGGCGTTGGGGGGCCGCCACCACAATAGGTATCAAACGCTTTTGCTGAATGAACGGCAACGCCGAGGGGATGTTGTCGAAAACCATGTTGACTTGCCCTGCTACCGTGTCGTTTAAAGCCGGGCCTGCACCCCGGTAAGGAATATGCGTGATGAAAGTGCCGCTCAAGTTTTTAAACAGCTCCATCTGTAGATGGCCAATGCCGCCGGTGCCTGATGATGAAAAAGAGTATTTACCCGGGTTTTTCTTGATCTCGGCAATAAATTCCTTGTAGTTTCTGGCCGGAAAGCTGGGGTGTACCGCAATCAAATTGGGTGTTGCCGCAATATTGATGATGGGTGTGAAATCAGTCAGGGTGTTGTATGGAATTTTCGGATTGATCGCCGGATTGGCCGCTGTGGTGGACACAGTGGCCACGCCAAGCGTGTAACCATCAGGCGTGGCGCGGGCTATCTCTGTAGCTCCCACCACACCGCCGCCACCGGCCTTGTTTTCAACCACCACGGTTTGGCCTATGGCCTTACCCAAAG
>JAYVEE010000012.1:0-2158 GCA_043749005.1 Polaromonas sp.
GGCATGCAGATGATCCTGGTCGGCATCGTGATCTTTTTCCCGCAAACAGTCACTGTGTTTTTGGACAAGGAAGTCATCATTGACATTGACAAGGTGAAAATTGAAATGCCTGTAGAAACGCCCGACCCGGTGACGGCCCCTGGCGGTGCAGCCAGCGATCCATTGGCTCCCAAAGCAGCAACCAGCTCGGACGACGAACAAAAGAAAATAGACGACTTGTTCAAAGGCAAGTAAGGCATGCAGGTTTGGTCAAGTTGTCACTTGATTTAAAAAATACCCCGATGCCCCTCTCCTGAGGGGCATTTTTTTGCTCCCAATCCGACATCCACTTCTGCACACCATGTTCAACAACACCCTGCCCGCCATGGGGCCGCCGCCCTTTAAATTTGTGCCCAAAACAGCGGGCATCAGCAGCCCGGCTTATTCAGTGACGTTCAAGCTGTTGGCCACAGCGATCGTGTTCGGCTGCTCAGCGGCTTTCCTGCAAAACTGGTGGTTGGGCAGAGCCGCAGGCGGCGTTGCCGGTGGGGGCTGGTTTTTGGGTGCTGTACTGCTGATGCTCTACACCTGGGTCAATATATTGCGCAGTACCACCCGTATTGACGAGCAAGGCCTGCAACAGAGCTGGATCTGGAACAAACAGATGGAACTTCGCGAACTGGCCTACGGCAAACTGATTCGCGTGCGGGGTCTGGAATGGCTGATTGCGCCGCGTCTGTACGTGCGCACACTGATGGGCAAGTTCTCAGTCTTTTACGCCACCTCGCCAGAAATGATTGCTGAATTTGAGCGCCTGGTGACGGAGCTAAAAGCATTTAGAGAAATGCGCTAATACAACGTTGTATAAAGTGAGAGGCAAAAAAGGCCACATCATGATGCGGCCTTTTTGCTTCAGCAAGAAAAAACCCAATTACAGTTTTTGCTCTTGCATGAACTTGTCAAACGACGCTTCTGTAAAGCGGAACCACAGGTTCTGGTCAGCACGGAACTTGGAATAATCAGCGTAGATTTTTTTCCAGCTTGGGTTTTTCTCAGAAATTTCTTCGTATAGACCCATCGCTGCCTTGAACGCTGCGTTCATCACGTCTTTTGGGAAAGGACGCAACTTGGTGCCAGCGCCAACCAGTTGCTTCAGGGCATTTGGGTTAACTGCATCGTATTTGGCCTGCATGACCACGTGTGCTTGTGACGCAGCAGCTTCAACAATCGCTTTGTATTCCGGCGAAAGCGCATCAAATGCCTTGTTGTTGATGTAGAAGTCCAGCTCAGGGCCGCCCTCCCACCAGCCGGGGTAGTAGTAAAACGGCGCGACTTTGTTGAAACCCAGTTTTTGGTCATCGTAAGGGCCTACCCACTCTGCAGCATCAATCGTGCCTTTTTCCAGCGCCTGATAAATCTCGCCGCCAGGGATATTTTGCGGAACAGAGCCCAAACGCTCCAGAACCTTGCCGCCAAAACCGCCGATGCGCATTTTCATACCCTTCATGTCGGCCATGGTTTTGATTTCTTTGCGATACCAGCCACCCATTTGCGCGCCAGTGTTGCCGCCCGGAAAATTAACAATGTTGTACTTGGCGTAAAACTCGCGCATCAACTTCATGCCGTTGCCTTCATACATCCAGGCAGTCATCTGGCGGCTGTTCAGGCCAAACGGAATAGCGCAACCCAGTGCAAAGCTTTCATCCTTGCCAAAAAAATAGTAAGGGGCGGTGTGAGCGCATTCGACCGATCCTTGCTGCACGCCATCGACCACGCCAAATGCAGGCATCAGCTCGCCGGCCGCGTGAATCGAGATTTCAAACTTGCCGCCTGACATGGCCTTGACAGCTTTCGAGAAGGTATCAGCCGCGCCGAAGATGGTGTCCAGTGACTTAGGAAAACTTGACGCGAGGCGCCAACGTACTGTTGCTTGCGCATGCACTGCGGGTGCAACACCTGCGGCCAACACTCCAGCAATACCGGCATTTTTAATAAGGGAACGACGATCCATAAATATCTCCTGAAAGGTTAATTGACTCAAGTTCTCGCAATGCATTGATCCGCCACACGACCAGAAGGGTTCGCTTGACAACCTGACTGTCCTCACGGCTGAGTCACGTATTTTGTCAGCGTTGATAAGAACCCTGACCCGGTTTTTACCCGTAGTTGGGTGAAATAG
>JAYVEE010000013.1:0-2153 GCA_043749005.1 Polaromonas sp.
ACCGCGACAAAAGATTGAAAAACCTGCGCTTGTGAGAATTTGTCAACGCTCTGGCTGAATGCCATCCAGGCCTCGGGTTCGTCATACCCGGCAAGGCCGGTGTCAATGGAGTCCTCATGGAATACATGTTGGCCAAGGCCAGAGAAAGAAGGAGTGCCCATTACCTGCATGACGCAAGACTACTGCGAGTAATCCAAACAACTCTTGATATGGATCAAGTCATGATGAACTGATTTGTTTTACGCTGAACTTTAAAACTAAAGGAGACTTTTTTTATGTACCAGAAAATTCTTATTGCCACTGATGGCTCCACCTTGTCGCGCAAGGCCGTGTCCAGCGGGTTGCAACTTGCTGCATTGACGGGCGCAGACATTGTTGCCCTCAAGGTGGTGCCTCGCTACCCCATCAGCTACTTTGAAGGTGGCGTGGCGTTGTCTGTCAATAATGTTGTAGATGTTGAAAAACAATGGGCTGAAGCCGCGATGGCTGTGGTGGAGAAGGTGAAAGATGCCGCTGAAGCAGAAGGCATCAAGGCCAAAGCCATGACCGTGTCATCAGACTTCACTGCTGAAGCCATCATCAATGCCGCCAAAAAGCACAAGTGCGACCTGATCGTGATGGCCTCGCATGGTCGGCGAGGCATGAAGCGCTTGTTGATGGGCAGCGAGACCATGCATGTATTGACGCATTCGCATATTCCAGTTTTGGTGTTGAGATGAAAGCCGCTGTGGTTGAAATTTCGGAAAGCCGCTGGTGCTGAGTAAAGGGGACACGCTCACGCAGCCATTCACACCCGATCATGAAAATATCTGACTCGTTGTAGCCATTGGCTTTGGCGTGAAAAATGTTGAAAAAAGC
The DNA here is from genome assembly GCA_043749005.1 of Polaromonas sp. Classification (GTDB taxonomy): domain Bacteria; phylum Pseudomonadota; class Gammaproteobacteria; order Burkholderiales; family Burkholderiaceae_C; genus Polaromonas. The sequence continues at coordinate 859 of JAYVEE010000013.1, forward strand.
GACAGTGTTGGTGTGCCGTGGCAACCACTGATTGACAATCCAACAAAACATGAAGGATAAATATGAAACTTTTATTAGCCGCTGACGGTAGCGAATACACTAAAAAAGCGCTGACATTTCTTGTCAACCACGAAAGCCTGGTGAACAGCAACGATGAGCTGTTTGTGTTGAATGTTCAGCTTCCGGTACCGGGCCGCGTCACGAGCATGCTGGGCTCAGCCGAAGTTGCTGCCTATCACCGGGAAGAAAGCGACAAAGTGCTTGACCCCATTAAAAAATTCCTGGACAACCATGCGCTGAAATATCGCTGCGCATCGGTGGTGGGACATCCTGTTGAAGAAATTCTCAAAGCTGCAGCAACAGAAAAATCACATTTGATTGTCATGGGCACACGCGGCCATGGTGTGATTGGCAGGGCGTTGATTGGCAGCATTGCACAGCGTGTGGTGTCTGACTGCGACATACCCGTGCTACTTGTGAAATAGCCGGTCCCTAATTTTGAGCTCAATTGATTGTGGCTAAAGGCCTGAGGCCATGAATCCGTTGCTCATGCATGTCGACTGGTCTACTCAGGAGGCCTACGCAGCCATCAAAGCATTAAAGTCGGATATTGCTGCAGGTTTGACTACGCAAGAGGCTGCTGCCAGGCTATCGGCAAATGGCCGCAATGAACTTCAGCCAGAACCGCCAGTACCTGGCTGGCGGAGGATTCTGGCGCAGTTTCAAAGTCCCCTGATTTATCTTTTATTGGCTGCAATAGCGATAGCACTGCTGGCCTGGGGTGTCGGAGGCTTTGCCGGCTGGCCAATAGATGCGCTGGTGATTGCAGCAGTAGTGTTGCTCAATGCTGCATTGGGCTACCTGGAAGAGGGGAAAGCCCGGGATGCGGTTGCTGCGCTGGCCCGGATGACAGAGGCTAGGTCTTCAGTTATCCGCAATGGGAAGCGGCTACAAATCAACAGCACTGAGCTGGTCGTTGGCGACATGCTGTTGTTGGCAGAAGGCGATGCCGTCGGCGCAGACGCCCGACTAACCCAGGCTGCAACGCTCCGTGTTCTGGAGGCACCCCTGACGGGTGAAAGTGAAGGCGTACTTAAAAATCCGGCAACACTTGAATGCGCAGCAGCACTTGGCGACAGGCTGAATATGGTTTTCAAAGGCACTGCAGTGGCTCAAGGTACGGCCCTGGCAGTCGTAACGGCGACAGGCACGGCCACTCAAATTGGGGCTATTGCTTCTTTGCTTAAGGCCGTCAAAGATGCGCCCACCCCTCTGGAAAAAGAAATTACCCATAT
>JAYVEE010000014.1:0-2151 GCA_043749005.1 Polaromonas sp.
TGATGAACATCTTGTTTGATGCGTCAGCGCTGTTCAAGCGCTATAGCGGCGAGGCTGGCGTTGACCGCGTGGTGCAATTGCAAGCGACTGCCAGCGCCCTTACAGCAGCCGTACATTGCAAGACACAAGTTGCTTCAGCATTGACTCGCCAGTGGCGAGAAGGCGCTTTTAGTAACGAAGAATACGACCGCGTACTGGCCAATATTCATGCTGACTTTGACGAGCTGACCGTGATGCCGCTTGCTGGCCAGGCTGAGCGCTATGCGATTGCCGCCATGCGTCTGGCCAGTTTGCGAGGCATGGATGCGCTTCACATAGGCACGGCGCAAGCGGCGCAGGTTGACCTTTTTGTGACCGCAGACAAACGTCAGGCCGCCGCCGCGCGCGCCGTTGGCTTAAAAACAGAATTGATTGAGGCCTGAATGTTTTATCCCCAAGAATTTGACGTGATCGTGGTCGGTGGTGGCCATGCGGGTACCGAGGCGGCGCTAGCCAGTGCGCGCATGGGCTGCAAGACTTTGCTTTTAAGCCACAACATAGAAACGCTGGGCCAGATGAGCTGCAACCCGTCGATCGGCGGTATTGGCAAGGGCCACCTGGTGAAGGAAGTTGACGCCATGGGCGGCGCGATGGCGCTGGCCACCGACGAGGGCGGCATTCAGTTTCGTATTCTTAACAGCTCCAAAGGCCCGGCGGTGCGAGCTACCCGAGCCCAAGCGGACCGTATTTTGTACAAGGCGGCGATTCGCCGCATGCTGGAAAACCAGCCCAACTTGTGGCTGTTTCAGCAAGCTGTCGATGACCTGATGGTTGAGGGCGACCGCGTGGTTGGCGCTGTCACGCAAGTGGGCATCAAGTTTCGCAGTCGTACGGTGGTGCTGACGGTCGGGACTTTTCTGGACGGAAAAATTCACGTTGGCCTGCAAAACTATTCAGCGGGCAGGGCGGGTGACCCGCCTGCGGTGTCTTTATCCGCAAGGCTGAAAGAGCTCAAGTTGCCGCAAGGCCGACTGAAAACCGGCACGCCGCCGCGCATTGACGGCCGCACAATTGACTTCAGCAAATGCATTGCGCAACCGGGCGACGGGATGCCTGGCGGCACGCCGGGCGACGTGCCCGTGTTCAGCTTCATGGGCGCCAACATCAAACACCCACAACAAGTGCCGTGCTACATCACACATACCAACGCGCGCACGCACGACATCATTCGCTCAGGCTTTGACCGCAGCCCGATGTTCACCGGCAAGATTGACGGCGTGGGTCCGCGCTATTGCCCAAGTGTCGAAGACAAAATCAACCGCTTTGCCGATAAGGACGCGCACCAGATTTTCCTGGAGCCTGAAGGGTTGACTACCCACGAGGTTTACCCGAACGGCATCTCGACCAGCTTGCCGTTTGACATTCAATACCAGCTGGTAAGGTCGATGGTGGGGATGGAAAACGCCCATATTTTGCGGCCTGGCTATGCGATTGAATACGACTACTTTGACCCTCGCGCGCTAAAAACCAGCTTTGAAACCCGGGCTATTCAAGGGCTGTTTTTCGCCGGGCAGATCAACGGCACCACGGGTTATGAAGAAGCAGCGGCGCAGGGCATGTTTGCCGGAATCAACGCCGCACTGCAATGCCAGGGCAAAGAGGCGTGGCTACCCAAGCGTGATGAAGCGTATTTGGGTGTGCTGGTCGATGACCTGATTACCAAGGGCGTAACCGAGCCGTACCGCATGTTTACAAGCCGGGCAGAGTTTCGCCTGATGCTGCGCGAAGACAACGCAGACATGCGCCTGACTGAACAGGGCAGGGAGATGGGCTTGGTTGACGACGCGCGATGGGATGCTTTCAACCGCAAACGCGATGCTGTTTCACGTGAAACACAGCGTCTGCGCGGCATTTGGGTGAATCCGACAAATTTGCCGACAGAGGAAGCCGAGCGCGTGCTGGGCAAGGCGATTGAGCGTGAATACAACCTGGCTGATTTGCTGCGTAGACCGGACGTGAACTACGCGGGGTTGATGAGCCTTGATGGCGGCAAGTACGGCACACCTGATATATCCGCGCCGGCTGATAAAAGCGTGATCGAACAAATCGAGATCACGGCCAAATACGCAGGTTACATCGACCTGCAAAAAGTCGAAGTTGAACGTGCCGCAC
>JAYVEE010000015.1:0-2150 GCA_043749005.1 Polaromonas sp.
TCTGTTCACTGATGATGGGGATACCGTTCCTGTCACAGTGGTTGATGTGTCTAACAACCGTGTTACCCAGGTTAAAACCGAAGCAAATGACGGCTACAGTGCCCTTCAAGTGGCATTTGGTTCGCGCAAGGCATCGCGTGTGACCAAGCCAGCCGCCGGCCACCTTGCGAAAGCAGGCGTTGAAGCTGGTGAAGTTATCAAAGAATTCCGCGTAACGGCTGACGTCGCAGGCAAATATGTTGCGGGTACAGTCGTGCCTGCTGCTGACGTGTTTGCAGTTGGCCAAATGGTGGATGTGCAGGGCACTTCGATTGGTAAAGGCTTCGCTGGCACCATCAAACGTCACAAAATGAGCTCGCAGCGCGCATCGCACGGTAATAGCCGTTCGCACAATGTGCCTGGATCGATTGGTATGGCGCAAGATCCTGGCCGTGTGTTTCCTGGTAAGCGCATGAGCGGTCACCTGGGTGATGTCACCAAAACCACGCAAAACCTGAATATTGTGCGCATTGACGAAGCCAGGCAATTGCTGATGATCCGCGGTGCTGTGCCCGGTTCAAAAGGCGGTTTTGTCACGGTTCGTGCCGCGATCAAAGCCAAGCCTGTGACCGCAACAAAAGGGGCTAACTGATGCAAGTTGAACTCCTGAACGACCAGGGCATCGCCTCATCCAAAGTGGATGTTCCCGATACCGTGTTTGGTCGTGAATACAACGAAAGCTTGATTCACCAGGTGGTCGTGGCCTTCCAGGCCAACGCCCGCCAGGGAACTCGCGCTCAAAAAGACCGTGAGCAAGTTCGCCACTCGACAAAAAAGCCTTTCAAGCAAAAAGGGACGGGTCGCGCACGTGCTGGTATGACATCTTCCCCGCTGTGGCGCGGCGGTGGTCGTATCTTCCCGAACATGCCTGACGAAAACTTCACACAGAAAATCAATAAGAAGATGTATCGCGCAGGCATGGCGTCGATCTTCTCCCAGCTGGCGCGCGAAGGCCGCCTGTCTGTGGTTGATTCGCTGACGGTGGACTCACCCAAGACCAAGGTTTTGGCTGATAAATTCAAAGCCATGAATCTGAGTTCTGTGCTGGTCATCGCCGATGTGGTCGATGAAAATCTGTATCTGGCATCGCGCAACCTGGTGAACATTCTGGTGGTTGAGCCACGTTACGCCGATCCGGTGTCACTGGTTCACTACAAGAAAGTTTTGGTCACCAAGGCCGCCATGGACCAACTCAAGGAGATGTTCGCATGACTGCAAAAACATCCAATTTCGACGAAGGCCGCCTGATGCAGGTTTTGGTAGCACCCATCGTGTCTGAAAAAGCCACGATGATTGCTGACAAAACCAACGCTGTGACCTTCAAGGTGCTGCAAGACGCTACCAAATATGAAATCAAGGCCGCAGTGCAGTTGATGTTTAAAGTAGACGTTCAATCAGTTGCTGTTTTGAACATCAAAGGCAAGACCAAGCGTTTTGGCAAATCGATGGGTCGCCGCGACAACATTCGCAAAGCCTATGTGACGCTCAAGGCCGGTCAAGAGCTCAACCTCGGTGGGGAGTCTGCGTAATGGCTGTCATTAAAATGAAACCCACATCACCCGGCATGCGCGGGATGGTGCGGATATCGCGTGATCATCTGCACAAGGGTGAGCCCTACGCCCCGCTGCTGGAGCCACAATTCCAGAAGTCTGGCCGTAACAACAACGGTCACATCACCGTTCGCCACAAGGGCGGCGGCCACAAGCACCACTACCGTGTGGTGGACTTCAAGCGCAACAAGGACGCTATTCCGGCCAAAGTCGAACGCATTGAGTACGACCCTAACCGCACGGCCCACATTGCGCTGATCTGCTATGCCGACGGCGAGCGCGCTTACATCATTGCCCCGCGTGGCCTTGAAGTTGGCGCCACGCTGATCAGTGGTTCGGAGGCGCCCATTCGTGTTGGCAATACGCTGCCAATTCGCAACATTCCGGTCGGTTCGACAATTCACTGCATCGAGATGCAAATTGGTAAAGGTGCGCAAATTGCACGCTCAGCCGGTACATCGGCAACCTTGCTTGCACGTGAAGGCACTTACGCCCAGGTACGCATGCGCTCAGGTGAAGTCCGCAAGATCCACATTGAATGCCGCGCCACTATCGGTGAAG
>JAYVEE010000016.1:0-2149 GCA_043749005.1 Polaromonas sp.
TTGATCACCATCATTGGGCTGTCGGCTAAAAATGCCATTTTGATCATTGAGTTTGCGAAAGACCTGCAGGCGCAAGGCAAGGGCATTGTGGAGTCTGCACTGGCTGCCGCGCACCTGCGTTTTCGGCCCATCATCATGACCTCGCTGGCATTCATGCTGGGCGTGTTGCCGCTGGCTTTGGCGACAGGTGCAGGTTCAGCCAGCCAGCGTGCTATTGGCACAGGCGTGATTGGCGGCATGATCACTGGCACCGTGCTGGCGGTGCTTTTTGTACCCATTTTCTTTGTTGTGGTGCGCAGTCTGTTCAAGGACAGTGATCGCCAAAAGTCAATGTATCTGCAACACGCCAAGGCCGCTGGTATTGATGGCGCTGAAGGAAGCGGCACCCAGGGCACAGGTCAGGAGAAACCGCATGCTTGACCACAGACTCCCCAAACTCTCGGTTCTGTGCACTGCCGCCTTGCTGGGTGCCTGCTCGATGATGCCAGCGTACCAGCGGCCTGCAACACCCGTCGCGGCTGACTGGCCTGCAGTCGATGGCGTACTAGTTGTGACCAGCGCCCGGCCTGCAGCTGATATCGAGTGGCAAAGCTTTTTCAGCGATGACAGGCTCCGGCAGCTGATAGCGGCAGCCCTCAGGAACAACCGTGACCTTCGGATCGCCGTGCTGAACATCGAGCAGGCCAGAGCGCAGTTTCAAATCAGGCGCGCCGACCAGCTCCCTACCCTTAATCTGGCCGCTACTGGCGCACGCCAGCCCGGTGCCCGCGCAGCCAATGGCAGCAATACCATCACCAGCACCTACACCGCCGGGCTTGCGGTTACTGCTTACGAGCTGGACTTCTTTGGCCGAGTTGCCAGCCTCAAGGAGCAGGCCCTAGCGCAATATCTCGCGACCGAAGAAGGGCGCAAGACGGCCCAGATCAGCCTGGTGGCCAGCGTCGCCAATACCTATCTGAGCCTGCTGGCGGATGATGAACTGCTGGCTATCACACAGCAAACCCTGGGAACACGTGAAGAGTCTTTGCGCCTGAGCAAACTGCGGTTTGACAACGGCGTGACGTCCGAGCTGGACCTGCGTCAGGCCGAGTCACTGACAGAGGCTGCACGCGTGTCACTAGCCCAGTTGCAACGTCAGCGCGCACTCGACGAAAACGCCTTGACACTGTTGATCGGACAACCCCTCACCCCTGATTTGGTGGTCGTGCTGCCAGCAGGCAAAGGGCTGGCAGACGCGCCGATGATGGCGGATGTGCCGGTCGGGCTGCCGTCGGATGTACTTGTCAGGCGGCCTGACATTCGCCAGGCCGAGCAGCAGCTTTTGGCAGCCAATGCGAATATTGGAGCAGCCAGAGCGGCATTTTTTCCGCGTATTTCGTTGACCACCAGTGTGGGTAGCGCCAGTTCCAGTTTGTCGGGACTTTTCAAGAGCGGATCCTGGGGGTTGACACTTGCTCCCCAGTTGTTGCTGCCGATTTTTGATGCAGGCCGCAACCAGGCTGGGCTCGGGTCTGCCAACGCCGGGCGCGACATCGCAGTTGCCCAATACGAGAAATCAATCCAGACCGCTTTCCGGGAAGTGGCCGATGCCCTTGTCGGCCAAGCCACTTTGGGCGAACAGTTGCGTGCCCAGCAGGCACAAGTCGCAGCCGAGGCGGTGCGCTTCAAGCTGGCTGATCTGCGCTACAAAAACGGCATTGCCAGCTCACTGGATGCGCTCGATGCCCAACGCTCGTTGTTTTCTGTGCAGCAGGCCTTGGTGCAAACCCGTCTGGCGCAGTTGCAAAGCCAGGTGACGCTGTATAAAACGTTGGGCGGCGGGTGGAAAGACACCGCGGTGGCCGCCGCACCTTGAGGCCGTCATCCGGGCGCTGGTTTTGCTGACAGCCCAACTTCTTAAATATATAGCGATCTACTGCTTACCTCCAGCTCAAGCCATTACAGGGCCGCCGCTTGCAACAAGTCAGTTTGGCCGGTACTGAACATACGGATGTCGCCCTTGACCGTTATGCTCAGGCTGGCAAGCAGCGCCCCCACTTTTTCAGGTTTTCGCCTGGTCTCACGCGCTACTGCACCACCGTTGTCCAACAATTGCACGTCTGGCCCCACCAGTGTGCGCAGATAAGCAGCGGCAATCGGGTAATGGGTA
>JAYVEE010000017.1:0-2144 GCA_043749005.1 Polaromonas sp.
TCAGGTGTTGACGTGTGGCGCGACGTGGGCAATGGCGTCGTAAAAAGCTTTGTTTTTGGCGTGACGGTGACATTTGTGGCGCTGTATCAGGGTTTTGAGGCACAACCCACGCCAGAAGGTGTGTCCCGTGCCACTACTCGCACCGTCGTGGTGGCATCGCTGGCGGTGTTGGCTCTGGACTTTTTGCTGACCACTTTGATGTTCAGCATCTAACTTCCAGTCATGCCAAAATGTGGGCAATAGCTTAGGGACTGGAGAATAAAAACGATGCAACGCTCAAAAAATGATCTGTGGGTTGGCTTTTTTGTACTGATAGGTGCAGCAGCCATCCTGTTTTTGGCGCTAAAGTCGGCCAATTTGCTGAGCCTGAACTTCGACACTTCATATAAAGTGATCGCCAAGTTTGACAACATCGGCGGTTTAAAAGCGCGCGCTGCTGTCAAAAGCGCGGGTGTGGTTATCGGCCGGGTTGAAAACATTACCTTTGATGACAAGTCCTACCAGGCCAACGTTAATCTGGCCATGGAAAGCAGGTATGTTTTCCCAAAGGATTCATCACTGAAAATCCTCACAAGCGGTCTGCTGGGCGAGCAATACATTGGAATTGAAGCCGGGGCAAGTGATAAAAACATGGCCGCAGGCGATGTGATCAAGCAAACACAATCGGCTGTAGTGCTTGAGAACCTGATCAGCCAGTTTTTGTTTAGCAAAGCTGCCGACATCGATAAAGCAGCGCCAGCAACAGGGAGTACCGATAAAAAATGAATGCATTTATTTCAATCAAAGAGAGTTTAGGTGTGGCGGTGCTGGGTCTGGTCATCGTTTTGACGCAAGGCTGCGCAACAGGGCCCAACGCTAATGCTGCGGATCCGATTGAGCCGCTGAACCGAGCCGTCTTCAACTTCAATGACGGCGTTGACCGTGCGATTCTGCGACCCGTCGCTACTGCCTACGACCAGGTCACGCCTTCCCCGGTAAAGACGGGTGTGCGGAATTTTTTCGGCAACCTCTCTGATGTCTGGTCAGTCGTCAACAACCTGCTGCAGTTCAAACTCAAGGAATCCCTGGAAACCTTTATGCGTGTGAGTGTCAACTCAACCTTTGGTTTTGCTGGCGTGCTGGACATCGGCACCGAGATGCGGCTGTCAAAAAACAAGCAGGATTTTGGGCAAACCCTTGGGGTATGGGGCTTTGACATTGGCCCGTATGTCGTGTTGCCGCTGTTCGGACCGTCATCTGTACGCGACACCGTTGGCAGGGTGGTGGACGGCAGTGTTGATTTGGTTAGCAACCTACCCAACGTACCCACACGCAATTCCTTGTTAGGTTTGCGCTTAGTCGACAAACGTGCCGAAGTGCTGGGTGCCACCAGCATACTGGACCAGGCAGCTCTGGACAAATACACTTTCACCCGTGACTTGTATCTGCATCGCAGAGCCGTGTCGACTGACAACGACGCTGCGGTCAAAGAAGAGCGCTTTGATTTGCCTGCGCTGCCTGCCAAATAATTCACACACTCGCTGTACACCCCAGACGTCGTTGCGCGTTGAGGGTAAGTCCAGTTACTTTTTGAAAGTCCATCATGCTACGTAGAAATTTTGCAAAACTTGCCGTAATTCTGGTCAGCTCAGTCATGCTAGCCATGCCTTCTGCGTATGCTCAGAACGAAGCGCCTGATGCGTTGATAAAGCGTTTGTCATCGGATGTGCTGGACAAGATCAAGGCGGACAAAACGGTGCAAGCGGGAGATATGACCAAGCTGATGGCGCTGGTTGACAGCCAGATCATGCCCAACGTCAATTTCACCCGCATGACAGCATCGACCGTAGGCCGCAGCTGGCGCCAGGCCACACCTGAACAGCAAAAAAAGTTGCAGGATGAGTTTAAAACCCTATTGACTCGCACCTACTCTGGTGCGCTGGCGCAAGTCAAAGACCAGACCATCAACGTCAAGCCGTTGCGTGCAGCGGCTGCTGATTCCGAAGTCGTGGTGCGTACCGAAATCATCGGGCGCGGAGACCCAGTTCAGCTTGATTACCGTCTTGAAAAGGTGGGATCGGGCTGGAAAATTTATGACATGAATGTGCTGGGTGTCTGGCTGGTCGAAACTTATCGCACCCAGTTCGCGCAGGAGATTAGCGCCA
>JAYVEE010000018.1:0-2140 GCA_043749005.1 Polaromonas sp.
CGCCGTGGGGGGCGGCCGCCGGGGGCGACGCGTCGCCGCTCGCCGCAGACGACACCGGCTCGGCGTCCATCGCGCGTGGGTGGGGGACGAGGGAAGGGCAAAATTTGTCCCTTAAGTCCCTGGGGGGTCGGCCATAATTCAGTTCTGTTCCAGGTTTCAGCCCAAAAAATAAAAGAAGTAGCGTGCCACTACCGGTTGGAGAGCTGGCAGCTCTGAGCAAAACAAAACTTTATCCTCAAAAGTTTTTTTGAGGGTGGGATCGACGCACTTGTTACATAATAAACTCATATAATTGCAAACTCTTGAATTAGCGGCGGTGCCCACCTCCTCTCAACCTGAGTGTGATGGCGGGATTGTGAGATAAAGGAATTATGCAAGAGGGACAAAAACACACACCTTAAGACCAGGTGGAATGTGGACTCTGAAGATGGAAGCGTGAGAGGTGGAAAAGACACAAGCATGCTTTTGCAAGTTACCTTTCTGAATATTGTAATCTGAAAGAGTGCGATCGTCCTCCAGCTGCTTGCCGGCAAAGATAAGGCGCTGCTGGTCACCCGGAATGCCTGCAAATTCCAGTTAGTCATTGAAAAAGGCACATGATCTACAACTTACCCTCCATGTCGGCAATTTTTGCCTTAAGATTTGAATTTGTGTCTGAACTTTCTACCTCCAGTGTAATTGTCTTACCAGTGAGAGTCTGTGGGAAAACATTAGAAACTTTTTAAAAATAAATTTACATTGCCGCACCTTTACAAAGATCTGCATCGTGGATAACTTTCTTTTTACTTTAACACTTAACTCAAGAAGCCATATATATTTCACAGAACAAAAGTTCCATCACAACGCTGCTGCTTTGCGACTCACACAAATAGCCGCTTCAGCTAGGCCAGTGCCCCATAACTTGCAGGCTCAGCCCCTACACACATCTTTTGCATGTGCAGTGAAACCCATACTCACTGAGGAGGTACTTGCGCCGTTGCTCCACCGTTGCTGGTTCACTCCACTCCACATAGGCATGGGACAGGCAGAGCTGCTCACCAACGGACACACTGGGAGCAGCGTTGTGACTTGCTTGGTAATTGTGTCCACATCCTCCACCTTGACATTTCCCACACAACTGTGGTTCATGTATGCCAGCAAAGGCCACAGACCAATAATACCTGAGGTGGTGCGCAGGTTGGTGCGGGCCAGATAGATGTAAACTTTCAAGACTTCTTCCAGGTTGACACTGTATGTTGCAGCCACCTGTGCAGCCCGAGCATCATCAGTGCCCTCCCACTTGAGCCATGGCTCTTGGAGGTTGATGGGAACAGGTTCCAAAGATGCCAGCAAGCGAGGAGACTCGCGAAAGACAACCTTGCCTGCTGGCATAGCCTCCAGCGCAAACACGCCCCACTCCCCTGTTTCTTCTTGCCCTAGCAGGTTTGGAAGTAATCGTTTCAATTTTTTCAGGTTGTCAGTAAAGTTTGATAGCAAGAGCAGAGTTTTGTTCGAGACCTGCGACTTCACCGTCTCTTTTTTGCGGAGACGACACAGCTTTCTGGCGCTGACGAAGCTTCGAGTGCGTGGGTGTGCTGAGAGTTCAGGCAAGTGAAAGGTACATGTTTTGCGTATCAACGCTCATACCGTGTCCGTGCTGTTGTGGCGCCGTGTGTCCTACAGCTGCCGACGTTGTTGTGCTGCACAGCCAGATGAGCAGCTCACGGTTGGAGCCGGGGCGTCCATCTGACGGGGCGATGCTCACGCAGCAACCACGCGTGTCGACATCGGGCGAGCGTCTGCTCTCCGTGGTGGCAGCGCCGGACGTCAGCGCCGAAGTGTGAGCTGAGCCTGGGCTTCACAGCGCCTCGTGGCGTTGGTGCCGGCTTCCACGTCGAAAGACGCAAGCAGCAACTTGCGAAAACGTGCTCACGTGTGAGCTATCGTGTTGCTGCAACCTCTGCCAACCACATGCGGCGCGAGGCGCTTTGGCTGCGTGGCCTTCTTCGAGGAAGCGTGTCTCTCCACACGGAAGGCGGCGTGGCTGACCTTCTTCATGCGGTCTTTTGCCTTCAAAGAGCACTTATGGCTGGCTGTATTGTGTCCGTAAGGCGGGCGGCTTGTGGCGGTGCGTCCTCTGTGCTCAGTTGTTCGTTTGCAC
>JAYVEE010000019.1:0-2140 GCA_043749005.1 Polaromonas sp.
GCGCGGCATACGCGGGCTGCGGGTGGTTGACGCTGGCGTGATGCCGCTCATTACCAGCGGCAATACGAGTTCACCGACGCTGATGATTGCCGAAAAAGCTGCTGAGTGGATCCAGGCAGGGGTTTAGCCAGATTCATCCGCACAGGGGCGTTGAAGTACCTAGTCACAGCTGTATGAAATACCTAGCGACCGCCCACTGAAGGGTAGGAAGATGGCGAAGCGTTCTCTTGGTAGCCATACCAACGCTTACCAACCAAGGCTTACATGAAACGACGTGCTTTCGCTTCTTTCCCAATTGTCAGCCTGGTTGCTTGCATGTTGCCAGGCACAGCATTGTCCCAGGTGATTGACATCAACGATGCCATCAACAAGGCAGGTCGGCAGCGCATGCTCAGCCAGCGCGCAGCGAAAAGTTACATGGCCATGGGGCAAAAAATACAGGGTGACCATGCCGACAAAATACTCACTGCATCCATGGCCTTGTTTGACCGCCAATTGGCCGAGCTCAAAGGCTTTGCACCCACGCCTGACATCAAAAGCACCTACGCCTTGCTTGAGGCGTCGTGGAGTGATTACAAGGTTGCCTTGGTAGGCAACACAGCTGCCAAGGGTGGCGCAGAGCCTGTTTTAGCCCTGGCGGGCAAGGTGCTTCAGTTGGCCAATCAAGGCACTGTCCAGCTTGAAGCTTTTTCGGGCAAGTCAACCAGCAAGCTGGTTAATATTTCTGGGCGGCAGCGCATGCTCAGCCAGCGTATGGCCGCGTTTTATTTGAGCGCCAGCTGGGGTGTTCAGGTGACTGCGTCGGCCATTGAACTTATAAAAGCCAAAGACGAATTTATCAAAGCTCAAGACCTCCTCAAAAACGCGCCTGAAAGCACCGCCGTCATCAAAACCGAGCTCCAACTTGTAGAAAGCCAATTTACCTTCTTTGAGTTGGCACTGCGAAACCTGAAACCAAGTGCGGGCGACGTCTCTGCGCAAACCAATGTTTTCACCACCAGCGAGCGTATTTTGCAAGTGATGGATGGCGTTACGGGCATGTATTCAAAACTCGGTTGATGACCAACGCCGACCCAGCTGTATTCGACTCTCAATAAAAAAATAGACTTTATGACACTTAATCGCCGCCAATTTACCCGCCTCACAATTGCTAGTAGTGCCGCGCTGTTAACTGCGCCCTTTGCGCAAAAGTCACTGGCGCAGTCAGGCAAGATACGATTGGGACAATCCTGCCCGCTCACAGGTGTTGCCGCGCAGTTAGGCATTCAGTTCAATGCTGGTGCCAATGTATATTTTGATCTGCTGAATGCAAAAGGCGGTGTTGGAGGCCGGTTGATAGAAATTCTGGCCATGGACGACGGCTATGAATCCACACGATGCGCTGAAAACACTGCAAAATTCATCAACGAGGATGTGTTTGCTTTGTTTGGCTACATTGGCACACCCACCAGCCTTGCGGCGCTGCCATTGGCAACCAGGGCCAATATTCCTTTTATCGCACCGTTTACAGGCGCAATGAGCCTGCGTGAGCCGTTCAATAGGATGGCATTTCATCTGCGTGCTTCCTATGACGACGAAACAGCGTCCATCGTCAACCAGCTCAATACTTTGGGGCTGAAAAGTATTGCCGTGTTTTACCAAAATGACGCCTACGGTAAAGCGGGGCTTGACGGTACTTCCAAGGCCTTGGCCAAGTTTGGCAGCAAGCCTGTGGCATTGGGCACCGTTGAGCGCAACAGTGTGGACGTCTCCGCCGCCATCAAGGTGCTGGTACCGGCCAAACCCGATGCCATCATTCAAGTCAGCGCCTACAAATCGTGCGCCTCCTTCATTCGAGAGGCGCGCAAGGCCGGCTTCGGTGGCCAGTTTTTCAACGTTTCATTTGTCGGCACCAGGGCGTTATCGGACGAGCTGGGTAAAGAAGGCGCTGGCGTGGTGGTTACGCAGGTTGTGCCGTCACCTTACGGCTCGGCTTCGCCGATTGCGCGTGAGTTTCAGGCTGCAGTGGTTGCCCACGGTAAAGCCGTAGGCATCAACTATTCAAGTTTTGAAGGCTACATAGCTGCCAAAATGTTTGCCGACGGCTTGAGCCGTGCTGGCAGCCGCATCAGCCGAGAAAGCGTCATCGCGGGCCTGGAAG
>JAYVEE010000020.1:0-2137 GCA_043749005.1 Polaromonas sp.
GCTGCTCATTTTCAGCAAGCCTTCCACCACGCCAAACCAATAAGTGACAGGTCGGCCAACCCGGCAGACATAATCGCCAGACGCTGCATCACCGACCCGTAGCGCTGCAATGGCGATGTCTTTTTCGACGGGTGACAGCAAGCCTAACCAAGGGATGCCGGACAACTCGGCAGGGGTGGCGGGGCGGCGATGAATTTGAAGTGGCTTGTCAGTCAACATGTTGCATCGTCTGCTAGGGAAAGTCCGGGGGAGTGTGTACCCTTGAATTGTCGTCGGAACGACAACGTAACGTCAAATGACTGCCTAGTATGACTTCTGCAAAAGTAACTTAATTGCGCGTCAAGCCCCCAACAAGCACCTAGCAAAGTAACCAGGCCAGATACGAGACAAGATGCAGACCACGTTCCCACAGTTGCTGATAAAACATGCTGCCGAGAGACCGAACGCACCAGCCATGCGCGAAAAAGAATATGGCATTTGGCAAGCGCATAGCTGGGCGGCGCTGAGCGAGCTTGTTGAGCACATTGCGTGCGGCTTGCATCAGGCAGGCCTGGGGAGCGGCGAGCACATGGTGGTAGTCGGCAGCAACCGCCCGCGCCTATATGCCACCATGCTCGCCGCCCAGTCGCTCGGCGCCATTCCGATTCCGCTTTATCAGGATGCTGTGGGTGCTGAATGTGTGTTCCCCATCACCAACGCGGATGTGCGATTCGCCTTTGCGGAAGACCAGGAGCAGGTAGACAAGCTGCTGGAAATTCGCGCAAGTTGCCCGCTACTAGAGCATATTTTTTTTGATGAACCACGCGGCTTGCGCAACTATTCCGAAACCGGTTTGCAAGCGCTTGACGCTCTGATTGAAACGGGCAAAAAATTCTCTGCCAATCAGCCAGGGTGGTACGCTGCCGAAGTGGCAAAAGCCAATCCCAACGATGTTGCCGCCATGTTTTTTACATCCGGCACCACAGGTAACCCCAAGGGCGTGGTGCACACCCACAGCACGCTGCTGGATCGCGCCAAGGCAGGCGCAGATTTTGACAAGCTCACCGCCAATGAAGAGGTATTGGCTTACCTTCCCCCGGCATGGATTGGTCAAAACATATTTAGCTACGCGCAGTGGCTGACTTGTGGCTATGTAGTGAACTGCCCCGAAAGCGCCAGTACGGTGATGATTGACTTGAAAGAGGTTGGGCCGACGTATTATTTTGCGCCGCCCCGTGTGTTTGAAGGGCTCCTGACCACCGTAATGATTCGGATGGAAGATGCCGGCAGCATCAAGCGCGGAGTGTTTAATTACTTTATGGATGTCGCCAAGCGTGTCGGCCCTGACCTCATGGACGGAAAATCGATTGGCGCAGCACAATCATTTTTATACGCCCTCGGCAATGTGCTGGTGTATGGCCCCCTGCGCAACACGCTGGGCTTTTCACGCGTACGCGTGGCCTACACAGCCGGCGAGGCGATTGGGCCCGATCTCTTCACCTTTTATCGCTCGATAGGTATCAACCTCAAGCAGTTGTATGGCTCAACAGAGACCGCCGTTTTTGTGTGCTTGCAGCCTGACAACGAGGCGCGTGCAGATACGGTGGGCGTGCCGATTGCGGGTGTACAGATCAAGGTGGCGGACAACGGCGAGATCATGGTCAAGTCTGCAGGCTTGCTGAAGGAGTACTACAAAAACCCGGCTGCTACCGCCGAGGTATTGACGCCTGACGGCTGGTATCACACCAGTGATGCAGGCTTTATTGATGCACAGGGCCATTTGAAAATCATTGACCGCGTTAAAGACGTGGGCCGCATCAAAGGCGGTGCGAATGATGGCGCGATGTTTGCACCCAAGTATGTCGAGAACAAGCTCAAGTTTTTCCCCCACATCAAGGAAGTGGTGGCTTACGGCGATGGACGCGACCAGGTCTGCGTTTTTATCAACATTGACTTCGATGCGGTGGGTAATTGGGCAGAGCGGCGCAACCTGCCGTATGCGGGCTACACCGATTTGGCTCAAAAGTCCGAGGTGTACCAGCTCATCACTGAATGTATTCAAAAGGTCAATGCTGACCTGACTGTTGACGCGCTGCTGGCAGGCTCGCAGGTCAGCCGTTTTTTGATACTGCACAAAGAACTTGATGCAGACGACGGC
>JAYVEE010000021.1:0-2137 GCA_043749005.1 Polaromonas sp.
GTCGCTGCGCTGCATCGAGATCTGCCTGGGCTGTGTCCAGTTCGGCGGCGGCAGCGGCCTGGAGTGGTGCGTTGCGGTTATCGCCACCTAGTGGAATGCGCAGGGCAATACGCAGCTTGGTGTCATTGGCACCGGCAAAGTTCGCCCGCTCCCGCGCAACACCCAACCCGACGGACATGGGGTCGCGCTTGTCAGCAAAGGCCAGTGCCAGCCTGGCCTGGGCGCTGCCGACCTGTGCCAGCGCAAATCGCAGGGCGGGGTGGTCTGCTGATACCGTCGCTTCGTCTGATTGACCAGACAGCGAGCTTGCCAGGAGCTCGTCCGGTGGAGCGACTGTCGACATCCCCGTCAGGCTGCGCCACTGGCTCTGGTAACGCGACAGTTGGCTCTCAGCTTGCGCGATGGCTGCCTGGGCCTGCTGCTGGACCACTTGGGATTGCAAGCCGTCGACTCGCGCGTTTTCACCCGCCTTGACGCGGCGGCTCAAATCTTCGGCTAGCGCAGTCGCTTCAAACAATTTGCGTTTGTTCAAGTCCAGCTCAACCTGTGCTGTGGCAATGCTGGCGCTTAACTTGCGAAGCTCTCCTGCCAGCTTCAGTTTGGCCACTGAAAATTGACCGTCAAAACCCATCCGCTGCGCTGACACATCGGCCTGCGCAGCAGCGCGTACGCCGGGGTTCCACAGCGGCAATTCAAGCGCGGCTTCATATTCACGAAAGCCTTCGTTTCTATTCAGCCCGTCAGTGCGGTGCGCAATACCAGCCACTGGCTCGCCAGAAATCCAGCTGGTGGCCGCTTTTTCTTTGGCAGCCAGTTCGCTGCGGCGGTTGCCTTCAGCGCGCGTGCTGGGGCTAAGCTGCCACGCTGCACCCAGCGCTTGCTTGAGCGCCGGCGCCGATGGGGGCGCGGGCACAGGCAGCTGGCTCTCGGTTTGAGCCAGCGCGTGGCTGGACAGCCATGCAGAGCAGACCAGTACGCCAAACGTACGCTGCGCTCGCGCGTAATCACCAAAAAGGGAAGAATTAAACAACATGTTCTCCGAAGTCAATCAAACTTCGGTGAACCTCTGCGCTTGTCGCGCGGCAAAAATTGCTTGTGCGCTAGCGCAAAAGGCTCACCACGGCGGACGTGGTGACAGGCCATTTGGGGCGCTCTATGCTGTCTGCGATGGCAGCACTGGCCCAGCGGCTGCTGGTATTGGGAGCCTGGGTTCGGCTGCTGGCTTTCAGATGCGTACCTGGCGATGATGGAGTTGCTGCCCCGTGGCTGTGGCCGCAATGGCTTTGTTTACAGTGGTCAGTTGAATCAGCGTCAGCATTGCTGCTGTCCAGCGCTTCGTGGGTCGAAGCATCTGTATCTGCGGAATTTATGTGGGCGGAATGTTCTGCAACATGCGCCCTGTCGCTGATGCTGTGCGCGTTGGCGCCCCCGGCAATCAAGGCCAGCCAACTGATCAACAAATAACAAAACAGTTTTTTCACGAGCGCAAGCTTACCAGCGAGTTGAAACCGGGGAAAATGAAAAGCCTTGGCAAACCTATGGAATTGACATTGACAGACTGATCAACTAGCCGCGAAACCGCAGCAGCCGCAAGCCGTTGGCCACCACCAGCAAGCTGGCACCCATATCGGCAAACACGGCCATCCACATTGTGGCATCGCCAAACACCGCCCACACAAAAAACACAGCTTTAATGCCAAGCGCCAGCGTGATGTTTTGCCAAAGCAAGGCGTAGGTGCGTTTTGACAGGCTGATGGTTTCCGCAATCCGGCCTAGGTCGTCATTCATGATGACCACGTCAGCGGCCTCCATTGCCGTGTCAGTGCCTGCACCGCCCATGGCAAAGCCGATGTCTGACTGCGCCAACGCTGGCGCGTCGTTGATGCCGTCGCCCGTCATGCCTGTGGGGCCGTACTTGGCCTGCATTTCTTTGATGGCGGCCAGCTTGTCTTCAGGTAACAAATTGCCACGCGCGTCGTCAATGCCAGCCTGAAGCGCAACAGCTTTTGCGGTCGCGCTGTTGTCACCTGTCAGCATGACGGGCACGACCCCCATGGCTTTTAGTTTGGCGACGGCGTCCCGCGAGGTTTCGCGAATCGGGTCAGCCACTGCAAACAGCGCCAGCACGCCGTGCTCA
>JAYVEE010000022.1:0-2135 GCA_043749005.1 Polaromonas sp.
CTCCAGCGCATCAGGCGTGGCACCTTCAAAAAAGTATTCATCTTTCGGGTCAGCCAGCCGGGCAGCTACTTCAGCGCGCCGGGCGGCAAAGCTGTCAGAAATGTATTTGACAAAATCAGGCCGAGCACCAGGTGCTTGTATTCGGCGGCGTCCATGTTGGCACGCATCTTGTCGGCCGTGGCCCAGAGTGCTTTTTGATGTCGTCGAGCATGCAGGCAATGCTACGGTGCAGACTGATTTGCTTGGCAACGGCATATTATTGCTATGTTTACTATAGCTATTAGCGCAATTATTTATTGCCTTGCAGGCATAAATATTTCTTTTTTAAGCTTCTCGGCGGCAGCAGAACCAACCTTTTACTTTGCTGCAATATCGCCTGCCCGTCTGCTGTACTTGCCTGACTTCATTTTTTCGATTGGGTTATTTATTTAGTTTTGTGAACCAGCCGTTTTATTTTGGGTAAGCTGAATTGAAGGACGAAAAAAAGTTTTGAGGGCGAAAAAAGTGTCCAAATTAATGTTTAATCTTTGTTTGGGTGCTGCGGCACATAAAGTCCGCGGTATTGAAACCAGTCAAGCCTGAGCAACTTGTCGAAATTTTCAAAAGTTCTTAAACGTTTTAACCCGGGATGCACGCACCATGAAACTTCGCAAATCATTTTTGCTTGTTGGACTTATGGCAACAGCTTTAGCGGCATATGCTGACATCAATGTGGGTGTGACGGTATCGGCCACCGGGCCAGCGGCGTCACTTGGCATTCCAGAAAAAAACACCATTGCCCTGATGCCAAAAACCATCGCCGGGCAGAACATCAATTACATCCTGCTGGACGATGCATCGGACACCACTGCAGCTGTGGCCAACACCCGCAAGCTGATTGCTGAAAGCAAGGTCGATATTATTTTGGGCTCGACGATTACGCCAAATTCATTGGCAATGATTGATGTCGTGTCCGAAGCGCAAACGCCGATGATTTCCATGGCGGCTTCAGCCCGGATTGTTGAGCCGATGGACAGCAAGCGCAAATGGGTGTTCAAAACTCCACAAAACGACATCATGATGTCGCTTGCCATTGCCGAGCACATGTCAAAAATTGGGATCAAGACGGTCGGTTTTATCGGCTTTTCTGATGCTTATGGCGAGGGTTGGGCGCAAGAGTTTGCTAAGGCCGCCGCATTGAAAGGGCTGACAGTCGTGGCCAGTGAGCGGTTTGGCCGCAGCGACACGTCAGTAACTGGTCAAACGCTTAAATTGATTGCCGCGAAGCCCGATGCGATTTTGGTAGCCGGTTCGGGTACGCCAGCCGCTTTGCCGCAAAAATCGCTCAAGGAGCGGGGCTATGCAGGCAAGATGTACCAAACGCACGGTGTGGCGAATGCAGACTTCTTGCGCGTTGGCGGCAAAGACGTGGAAGGCACTTTTTTGCCAGCTGGCCCAGTGCTGGTTGCTGATCAATTGCCCGCTGCCAACCCGGTTCGCAAAGCGGCGCTGCTTTATGTCAACGCTTATGAAGCCGTGCACGGCAAGGGCACTGTGTCTACCTTTGGTGCGCATGCCTGGGACGCCGGGTTGCTGATGTCAGCAGCAGTTCCAAAAGCCTTGAAAAAAGCCAAACCGGGCACGCCCGAGTTTAGAGCAGCGCTGCGTGATGCACTTGAAAGCCTGCAAGAAATATCAGGCGCGCATGGCATTTTTTCGATGTCGGCCAATGACCACCTCGGCCTGGACCAGCGCGCCCGCGTGATGGTCAAAATTGAAAACGGCACCTGGAAATATCAGCCTCAGTAGATTAACTCTAGTCAATCAGCCCCAGCAACAGCGCAGCCACTGCTATAAACGCTTGGCTGTTGCGCCTGGAAATGCCTGACCTAGCTGCTCTGAACCACGCCTGGCTTTTTTGAAGGACACAACATGGACGCTCAAATCGCCCTGCTGCTTGTGCAGGATGGCTTGGTAAATGGAGCCGTGTATGGGCTGATGGCACTTGCGCTGGTGCTGGTGTTCTCAGTAACCAGGGTGATTTTTATTCCCCAAGGTGAGTTTGTGGCTTTTGGCGCGTTGTCGATGGCCATGCTTCACGCCGGGAGAACACCTGCCACGCTGTGGTTGTTGCTGGCACTGGCGGGCATAACGCT
>JAYVEE010000023.1:0-2135 GCA_043749005.1 Polaromonas sp.
TCAGCGGTGTACCCATTGATGACGGCTTTTAACGCGCTGCCAAAAGCCGCCTTTGTGCCGATTCTGGTGGTCTGGTTTGGCATTGGCATCGGCCCCGCAATTCTGACGGCATTTTTGATCTCGTTCTTCCCCATCATGGTCAACATTGCCACTGGTCTGGCCACGCTGGAACCCGAGCTTGAAGACGTGCTGCGCGTGCTGGGTGCCAAGCGCTGGGACGTGCTGATCAAGGTTGGCTTGCCACGTTCGATGCCGTACTTTTATGGATCTTTGAAGGTCGCCATCACACTGGCTTTTGTTGGCACCACGGTCAGCGAGATGACAGCCGCCAACGAAGGCATTGGCTACCTGCTGATCTCTGCCGGCTCGGCCATGCAAATGGGCCTGGCCTTTAGCGGCCTGATGGTGGTTGGCGCGATGGCGATGGTGATGTATGAGCTGTTCAGCTACATTGAAAAGCACACGACGCAGTGGGCGCACCGCAGCTCGAATAACGAGTAACGAGTAACGGATTTAACGGCTACCGCGCCTGTGCAGCGCGGTATGCCGCTTTAACCGCGTGCAGCACCGTGGCGTGCAACGTCCCGATCTTGGGGTTGTTGGTGTGGCGGTTTTTGGAAAGTACATTGGAATACCTGTCCGACCAAGCCAGACTAACAACAACCTTGAAGTCGAATTTCGTGTCGTAGGCCAAGCCAGCAAGCGCGTAGGCAGCAGGATGCTTTACTTTCAAAAGCGCCACTTCGCCCGTTTTTAACCTTGTGACGTTTTGTGATGTGCCGTACACCACGCTGACCACATCACCGTCTTCACGGCTTTCAACCGCAACGACCAAAGCAGGGCAAGGTTTCGGTCCGGGTTCTACATCTGGCAATTCTGGAAACAAGCACCAAACAATGTCGCCGGGTGCGGGCAGACTCCAACTCTGCGTCATGTGAACAATGCGGATTTAGAAAGTATCTTACCCACCGGCAAGTGCTTGGCTGCGTCCTTGCGCAGGGCAGCGACCTGCTTGGCTGTCAGAGCCCCATCATCTGGGACGTAGGCTGGCAAAACATCCATGGCGAACTTGGACAAAGCTAGGTGAATTGCTTGCGTTTCGTTAACATCCAGTTTTTTAGCCAACGCTTTTACCGTCTTGCGTGTCACACCAAATTGGGTGTCAGTCGACCGGAATTTCATCAACAAACTTTCACTTGAAGTTGCCATTTTTATACCTCATAAGCAAAATATTAATATATATTAAGTATATATAAAAAATGAACAGTGAACCATCATTCAAAACACCGACCATGACCCCTGAACAAATCAAATCTCACCTGCGCCGCGCTAACGACGTCGCCAAACGCGCCATGGCCAATGGCCACCACCCTTTTGGTGCAGTACTGGTCGCGCCTGATGGGGACACGGTGCTGGCCGAGCAATGCAATGTAGACACGGTGAATCATGCGGAGTCAGTGCTTGCTCGCACGGCGGCGCAAAACTACAGCGCTGAGTATTTGTGGCAATGCACGCTGGTCACCACGTTTGAGCCCTGCGCCATGTGTGCGGCTACGGCCTACTGGGCCAATATTGGCCGCGTGGTGTATGGCGCGTCTGAAGAAGAGCTGTTGGTGCAAACCAGCAACCATGCCGAGAACCCCACGCTCAACCTGCCCTGCCGCGAGGTGTTTGCCAGTGGCCCAAAAGCCATTGAAGTGATTGGCCCCGTGCCTGAACTGAAGGCTGAATTGCTCGTGCCGCACGCGAGTTTCTGGAAATAATCGCAAAAACAGTCTGAATTGACGTTTTTTGCGTTCTTAGGGCATTAAATTGGCTTATAAGCCAATGAATACGGTCGTAAATAGCTCCTGATTTTATAGCGTATATTCATCCATGAATTTCTGACTCACCATGCTTGGTCAGCAGTTCCATCAGCTTGCGGCGTATCAAGATTCCGGGCCTATCCGAATCCATCGAATATTCAATGCCGCGCCGCCTCGGATCGATCACCGCATCAGGGTCGGTCGATTCCAGAATGCCTTTATCTTCCTGTGTGATCTCGGCATCAAAATCAATCAGCATTTGCGCGGGGCAGTCAGCTTCTGTGTCGTTTCTGAAGAGCCATTGGCACAGCATCATGTTGCCATCATCTA
>JAYVEE010000024.1:0-2134 GCA_043749005.1 Polaromonas sp.
CCATGCAAAGGTCGGTGCCAACGCCGTGGTACTGCAAGACGTGCCTGCCCATGCATTGGCGGTGGGTGTTCCAGCAGTTATCAAAACCCGAAAAGCTGACTGAGGTGATAGCGCCTTCAATGACCGATCCCCGTATCAGCGCGTCACTTGTCCTGTACAAACCAAATTTACCCATGCTTGAGCGTACGCTGCAAGCACTGCAAGCATCTGCGGTAGAGGCAAGGCAAACGATGTCGTTGCAACTCAATCTCACTTTGGTGGATAACTCTGATGACGCCCTTTTGCATGGCAGATTGCGTGATTGGCTTGACGGTTTTCGCCTGTCGGTACCTGACTGGACATTGAATTTGGTGTGCGCAACAGGAAATTTAGGGTACGGGAGAGGCAACAATTTGGTGATCAGTCAAGCCATCTCTGATTACCACCTGGTTATAAATCCAGACCTTTTTGTAGAGTCTGACGCACTATCAAAAGCTGTCGAGTTTATGCAAAGCCAGCCCGACGTAGGCATGTTGAGTCCGTCCGTATTTGGTGAGGATGGTGAAAGGCATTTCATGTGTAAGCGTAACCCCACACTGCTGGTTATGTTCTTGCGTAGCTTTTCACCTGCATGGCTTCAGTCACAGTTATGTTTTGTTATCGACAAATTTGAAATGCGTGACTGTGACTACAGCAAAACAATTTGTCCTATTGAGTATCCGACCGGCTGTTTCATGTTTTTTCGTACTGTTCCTCTACAGACTATTGGTGGATTCGATCCAGACTTTTTTCTTCACTATGAAGATGCTGACATAGGCAGAAGGATGCTCAAAATTGCGCGAGTGGTCTATGTGCCCGAGGTTCGCGTTGTGCATCAATGGGCTCGTGATACCCATCGCTCTTGGAAGGCCAAGTTCATTACTGTTAAATCAGGTTTGCTGTATTGGCGGAAGTGGGGAGGTACATTTGTTAGCCGTAATACTGAGCAGTTGCCCGTTGTGCCAGATTCTGTTGAAGCAACTCTTAGCCCTCAATTTGCCTCAAGCCCAAGGCGGAGCGATTTGGTGCTGGGATCTGCTGGATTCATTGGACAGGCAGCATTGACAGATGCTACGGCCACCTCTACCGTTTTTCTAACTGGACGAACCAGTGCCGTCGGCCTTCCGCTGATCAATTTGTTGTTGGCTCAAGGCCTTCTGGTTCATTCGTTAGGCCGTAAACCGCTTGTCGAAGTTGACCAACAGCCGAATCTGCATTGGTCGCCGTTTGACATGGCTGATCCACAACAAATCCTCCCTGACATCACGGCAAACACCCTGATCCACACCGCCAGTTTGTGGCTATTGCCCAGCTGGCTGGAAAACTTCCACGCTCGTGGCGTTCGACGAGTCATCGCGTTCAGCTCGACCAGCCGGTTCACCAAACTGTCATCTGCCAGCGGATATGAACTGGAAGTGGTCACAAAACTTATCGCTGCTGAAGAGCACTTGATTTCGGAGTGTGAGCGGTTGGGGATGGCGTGGACAATTTTTCGTCCCACGCTGATTTACGGTGGTAGCGTTGGTGACCGTAATGTGGCCGATATTGCACGGTTGATTCGCAAGCTTGGCTTTTTTCCCCTGTTCGGTATCGGCACGGGGCGCCGTCAGCCCGTCAATGCCGCCGATCTTGCCAAAGCCTGCTTGCAAAGCTTGGCGGCATCCGCCAGCTATGACAAGGCTTACAACTTGAGTGGTGGCGAAAACCTGACCTATAAGGAGATGGTCGGGCGTATCTTCGAAACCTTACAGCGACAGCCACGCTTTATTCGTATCCCGCTAGTGGCCTTCAGGTTGGCCGTAACGGTAGCCCGCCTGCATCCCCGTTTTGCCCACTTGACCGCAGACATGGCGTTGCGCATGCAAGCGGATCTGGTTTTTGACCACAGTGACGCCACTCGCGATTTCGGCTACAGTCCCGGCGTTTTTGATCCTTATTACCTGAGCGCCATGCGCTAAGCCCTTGCTGGTATCCTGCAAACCGCGCCGTAAAGAATGCCGCTAACTTCCGTTTCTCGTCTTTGACTGAGTAGTTCATGACCGACCCAGACCTCTCCCACATCTCGCCCCGCGACAAAGCCGAAATCCTTGCTCAGGCGCTGCCTTACATCCGCAAG
>JAYVEE010000025.1:0-20412 GCA_043749005.1 Polaromonas sp.
GCATACGCGCCGCCAATCGGCACGATGTGGTCTTCGCGCGAGCCGTAAAGGTAAGCAGGCATGTCAAGTCTGGCAAGGTCAATTTTCTGGCCGCAAACATTAAGCTTGCCAGGCTTGATCATGTTGTTTTCAAAATAGGTATTGCGCAAATACCAGGCGTAAAACGGACCCGGTAGGTTGGTCGAGTCACTGTTCCAGTAAAGCAAGTCAAATGGCGGTGGCGTTTCGCCCTTCAAGTAGTTGCCGACCACATAATTCCACACCAGATCGTTGGGCCGCAAAAAGCTGAAGGTCGAGGCCAGCTCTTGGCCCTTGAGCAAACCACCCTGCCCCATTTCCTGCTCGCGGTATGCCACCGATTGCTCGTCAATAAAAATATCCAGAATACCGGTGTCGGAAAAGTCGAGCAGTGACGTGAGAAGCGTCAGGGAAGCGGCGGGTTTTTCACCGCGCGCTGCCAGTACGCTCAGCGCTGTGGCCAGGATCGTGCCGCCTACACAAAAGCCAAGTGTGTTAATGGCTTTGACGCCCGTAATGTCCTGCACCACCGCTATCGCCTTGATAGCAGCATGCTCAATGTAGTCATCCCAGGTCTTGTCGGTCATTGACTCGTCAGGGTTGCGCCAGCTGACAACAAAAGTGCGGTGACCTTGAGCTACGGCGTAACGAATCAAGGAGTTTTCAGGCTGCAAGTCAAGGATGTAAAACTTGTTGATGCAGGGCGGCACCAGCAAAAACGGCTTTTCGTGCACGGTTTTTGTCAGAGGTTTGTATTCAAGCAGCTGGAAAAACTCGTTTTCAAACACCACCGCGCCTTCGGTCGTCGCCACGTTTTGACCAACTTCAAACTGGCTTTCGTCAGTCATCGACACATGACCCTGCTGCATGTCGTGCAGCAGATTTTTAATGCCCTGGCCAATGCTTTGGCCATTGCTGTCGATGGCTTTTTTAATCGCATCAGCGTTCAGGGACATGAAGTTGCTGGGAGCTGTAGCAGCCAGAGATTGTTCGACAGCAAAACGCACACGGGCTCTGGTTTTTTCGTCACCCACCACGGCTTCAGCCATGCTCGTCAGAGCCTTGGCATTCAGTAAATAAGCGGCTGCTGAAAATTTGGAGACAGGGTTATCGTTCCACGCCGGGGCAGAAAATCGGCGGTCGGGTTGTGGGGGAATAGCACTGCCTGCTTGCAAAGACTGATTCCACAGAGCGGTTGCGCCGTCGATATAACTCTGCTGGATAAGTTGCAACTTGGCAGCATCAAACTGGATGCGAGCAGGCTGTGTGCCCTGAGGTTGCACCATGCCTTTGAAGGCCTCTTGCATTTGCATTGCAGCTTTTTGCCAGTTTGCGTCAAAATTCATGTTGTCTCGCCATTTCTTAAAAGCAGGCCTCAAGTATCGTGGTCTTTACCAGCAATTTCCTGCCCAACCCCACACTGGTTGAATAAATATGTATCTGGTCATCATCGCCTGGATGTACGTCGTACTCATGATGAGCGTTGCCGAGGCCACCAATTCTGCGGGCACGGTGCTGGGCGCTATCGTGACCTTTTTCCTTTACGGTGTGGGGCCAGCCGGGCTGCTGGCCTACCTGATGAGTACACCTGCACGCAAACGGGCGATAAAAAAGCGGGAGGTTGAGGAGCTGGCCGCCGCCCGGGCAAGTGAGCCGTCAGTTGATCCAGATGCAGGCAGCCATGCGGCCAGTGGTGCTGAAGCCGTTGCCGCCACTGGCGACAGCGCCAGCATCACGCCGGTGCGAAAAGAACCTTGACGGGTTGCCCACCGTACACCAGGCCGCACCGCTGTCGTTGCCGTAAATTTTAGAAACACCCAGCGCCTGCAAGCGCGCCCTCGCCAAGCCTGCCAGGTCGGCCAGGTATTTGCCTTGAGTCGTTGCCTTGAAGAACTGAGCTGCGCCTGGCTGACCGTTCTCAAAAGCGGCACTTACTTCAGCACCTACTTCAAACGCCGCAGGTCCAATGCACGGGCCCAGCCATGCTATTATTTCAGGAGCTTTCAGCACTTGAATTGATTGGTCCGACGGCTTATTTAATGCTTTAAAGGCACTAAAGACAGACTCTAGAACACCAATAGTCTCGCTCTTTTCGCCCAATTTTCCGGTCGCATCGAACCCCGCCAGCCCACGCCAGCCCGCATGGGCAGCAGCTATGGCCGTGCCATCAAGGTTGGTCAGCAGCACAGGTAAACAATCCGCCACCATCACGGTACAAACCACGCCGCGTTCGGTACTGATGCAGGCATCTGCCTTCGTGCCGTCTGCGGTTGACATGCTGAGGTGTTCGACAGCTGTGCCGTGCACCTGCTTTAAAAAAACCGGGCGGCTGGCGATCGCCTTTTGCACTGCGGCGCGGTTGGCCGCCACGGAGCCAGGTACATCGCCGACGTGATCGCCCAGGTTCAGGCTGTCCCAGGGCGCGTTTGAGCACCCGCCAGACCGCGTGGTGAATACAGCACGCACATTCGCAGGCGCTGGCCAGTCGGGAATCAGCCAGTCAGCGTTTGTCAAGCCTCAAAATCCGGGCAGGAACTGGGCTGGGCTTTCTGGAAAGCTGGCAACGCCATGCTGGCATCAAAAGCCGCCATGGTACGCGGCAAACCGCCAAGATCGGTATCAAACCGTTTGGCATTGAAAATCTGCGGCACGAGGCAGCAGTCTGCCAGCGTGGGGGTGTTACCGTAGCAAAAAGTCGATGCGGGCAATTGTGTGAGCTGCTTTTCAAAAGCCACCAAGCCTACTCGGCACCAGTGACGGTACCAGGTATTTTTGGCCTCTTCTTCAACCTTGAGCTCTTTGACCAAATACTTCAGTATGCGCAAATTGTTTAGCGGGTGCATGTCGCAAGAAATTGATTGGGCCAGTGCGCGCACCTTGGCGCGACCCAATGCATCAGCAGGCAGCAGCGCAGGCATGGGATGCTTTTCATCCAGGTATTCAATGATGGCCATCGACTGCGAAAGCTGCTGGCCGTCAACCTCTAGCAATGGCACCAGTGTGTCGGCAGACAAGTCCGCATAAGGCGGTTTTTTGTGGTCTCCTCTGGCAAGGTGAACGGCTATGTAGTCGTAGCGCAAGCTTTTAAGTTCAAGCGCGATGCGCACCCTGAAAGAAGCCGATGAACGAAAGTAAGAGTGGAATTTCATGACCAAAGCATAAACCGAAAAAATGATTTTTATCGCGCCTATTTAATCGCTTGGGCGACTGCCAAACCCGACTGGCGAGGCTACGATGACGGGCATTGTTGAACCCAAGGAGACACATCATGACTGCTATCACAGCACTTAAAAACCACCAGGTACGTTTGGCAAGCCGCCCTGTCGGCTTGCCCACGAAAGCCAACTGGACGTTTACTGAAGAAGCGGTGTTGGAGCCCGCCCCCGGCGGTGTGCTGGTAAAAACACTGTATCTGTCGCTCGACCCTGCCATGCGCGGCTGGATGAACGAGGGTAAAAGCTACATTGCACCCGTTGAAATTAACGCCGTGATGCGCGCTGGTGGTGTGGGCCAGGTCATTGCGTCCAACAATCCGGCCTTTGCTGTGGGCGATTACGTTAACGCCGGGCTGGACGTGCAGGAGTATTGCCTGATTGCTCAGGAAAACATCAAGCGCAGCGGCATCTTCAAAATTGATCCACAGCTGGGCTTGACCACCTGGACGAACGTATTGGGCATGCCGGGCATGACTGGCTTTTTTGGCCTGATGGAAGTCGGCCTGCCCAAGGCGGGTGAAACCGTCGTGGTGTCAGGTGCAGCAGGCGCTGTTGGCCAAACGGTGGGGCAAATTGCCAAGCTCAGGGGCTGCCGCGTGGTCGGCATTGCCGGTGGGCAGGCCAAGTGCGACTGGGTTGTCAAAGAACTCGGCTTTGATGCCTGCATTGACTACAAAAACTCAGACGTGCGTAAAGGCCTGAAGGAACACTGCCCCAACGGCGTTGACATTTATTTTGACAACGTGGGCGGCGAGATTCTTGACATGGTGCTGGCCAAAATCAATCGCAAAGCACGCATCATCATTTGTGGCGCCATCAGCCAGTACAACAACACCACACCTGTCAAAGGCCCAGCCAACTATCTGTCGCTACTCGTCAATCGCGCACGGATGGAAGGCATTGTGGTGTTTGACTACGCTGACCGTTACCACCTGGCCGTAGCCGAGATGGCGGGCTACCTTAGAACTGGCGCGATGAAGAGCAAGGAAGACGTGGTGCAAGGCATTGCAAACTTCCCTGAGGCACTGCTCAAACTGTTCAACGGTGAGAACTTTGGCAAGCTGGTGTTGCAGGTGTCACAAGAATGATGTCTCCCGCAAGGTGATGTAGCCAGGTGTTGCATATGAGAATGGTTATCGTTTAAGATTAAGGAGCCTTCCAAATCCACTTACTGAAACGATCACTCAACTTGACAGTTTTCACATCAAACCTGGCCCAGGCCACCATCGGCTGCAATTTCACTGTCAGCAATGTTGTTGCGCCGGCTGCCAGCCCGGAATGGGCCAGCCAGCTGCAGGACATTGGTTTTTTGGTGGGTGAGCACGTCGCCGTCATGGCGCGCGGTTTACCCGGTGGTGACCCCTTGGTGGTGCGAGTGGGGCTGTCAACTTTTGCCCTGCGCTTGGTTGAAGCGGCTTGTATTCAGGTTGTTCCCAACGCAACATCGAATCAATGAAGGAATCGGTTGTTCATTTTTACCGTGGCGGCCCGCTACTGGCACTGGTAGGCAACCCGAACTGTGGGAAAACAGCACTGTTTAACCTGCTGACAGGCAGCCGCCAGAAAGTGGCCAACTATGCAGGCGTTACCGTTGAACGCAAAGAAGGCAAGCTGACCACACCCGCTGGCAAGGCTCTGCGTGTGCTGGATTTGCCCGGCACTTACAGCCTGGCCCCACGCTCTCCAGATGAACGTGTGACGCACGACGTGCTGTATGGCCGTGCTGCGGGAGAAAAGCGGCCTGATCTGGTGGTGTGTGTGGTGGATGCCACCAACCTGCGGCGTAGCTTGCGGCTGGTGCTGTCCGTCAAGCGGCTGGGCCTGCCATGCGTGGTGGCCGTCAACATGCAAGACCTGGCAAAGGCGCGCGGATTAAAGGTCGATGCCGCCGCCTTGTCGCGTGAACTCGGGCTTCCGGTGGTGGCGACTGTTGGTACCCGGGGCGGCGGCGACGCTGACCTGCGCGCGCTGCTGGACGATGCCAGTTTGTGGCGGCGTACGCCGTTACCCCATGCCGTGGATATTGATTCCAGCCATGCATCAGCCACTCATGGTGACCACAACGCCGTACAACAAATACTCAAGCGACTCGGTCTGAATGATCTTGTGCCGCATCTGGTCAGTGACCGGATTGACCGCATTGTGTTGCACCCGGTATTTGGCCCTGTGCTACTCACAGTGATTTTGTTTTTGATTTTTCAGGCGGTGTTCAGCTGGTCCGTCGCGCCCATGGATGCCATCAAGGCCG
The DNA here is from genome assembly GCA_043749005.1 of Polaromonas sp. GTDB lineage: Bacteria > Pseudomonadota > Gammaproteobacteria > Burkholderiales > Burkholderiaceae_C > Polaromonas. The sequence continues at coordinate 5,482 of JAYVEE010000025.1, forward strand.
CCAGCGCCTGGCTGGGTGCGGCCGTAGGTAATTTTTTACCCGATGGCTGGGTAAAAAGCCTGATCGTCGATGGCGTGATAGCCGGTGCGGGTGGTGTCGTGGTGTTTTTGCCGCAGATCGTGATCCTGTTCTTTTTTATTCTGCTGCTTGAAGAGTCTGGTTACCTGCCGCGTGCTGCATTTTTGCTGGACCGCATCATGGGCGGCGTAGGCTTGTCAGGCCGCTCGTTTATCCCGCTGTTGTCCAGTTTTGCCTGCGCCATTCCCGGCATCATGGCGACCCGCAGCATCGCCAATCCACGCGACAGGCTGGTCACCATCATGATTGCGCCGCTCATGACATGTTCGGCCCGGTTGCCGGTATACGCGCTGCTGATTGGCGCTTTCATTCCCCGACGTGATGTGGGCTGGTTTGCGCTGCAAGGATTGGTGCTGTTTGCGCTGTATGTGGCGGGTATTGCGGGCTCGCTGGCAGTGGCCTGGGTTCTCAAACGCCTGACGGCACATGGCCAGGTGCGCACGTTGATGATGGAGTTGCCCAATTACCACCTGCCCAACATCCGCAACGTCGCGATTGGCCTGTGGCAGCGGGTAGCAATTTTCATGAAGCGCGTGGGCGGCGTTATTTTGGTCCTGACCATTGCGCTGTGGTTTTTGGCCAGCTTTCCCGGTGCGCCTGAGGGGGCAACCCGTCCGGCGATCGAATACAGTTTTGCAGGCACACTGGGCAAAGCCTTGGCTGTGGTGTTTGAGCCGATAGGTTTTAACTGGCAAATCAGCATTGCGCTGGTCCCCGGCCTGGCCGCGCGTGAAGTTGCCGTCAGCTCGCTGGGTACGGTTTATGCGCTGTCAGCCACCGGGGCAGACACGGCGCAAGCCTTGAGCCCACTCATCGCCCAAAACTGGAGCTTGGCCACAGCCTTGTCCTTGCTGGCCTGGTACGTATTTGCCCCGCAATGCCTGTCAACGCTGGCCACCGTCAAACGCGAAACTGGAGGCTGGAAAATGCCGCTTCTCATGGCCGGGTATCTGTTTGGGCTGGCTTATCTGGCGTCGTTTGTGACGTATCGGGTGGCACTGGCTTTGGGTTAGTTCTAAAGACTTGAGAATACTTTTGGCATGTATTAACGGCTAAAAAAAGCGCAGACCAATATTTATATGTTCAAAAAGCTACGAATTAAATAGCAGTTAATTTTGGATAAGCACAAGCCAACCCCACAAACATGAATGCCCCAGCACCAGCGAGGTGGCGGGCAACCTGAAAGGTGGCACCATGAAAAGCAAAAATGACATTGTGCAAGGCATGGAGAACTTACCCGAGGCGCTCCTCAAGCTGTTCAATGGCGAAACTTTGGCAAGCTGGTGTCGCAGGTTGCGAAGGAATGAATCAGCTCAAGGTTTGACGTCGCGTACCAATCGGCTAGCGCCGGGTGAATTGCGCTCGCCTTCACCCGAATAGCCTTCACCAAAACCCACCACCATGTAGTAGCTGGGCCCGACTGATGTGCTGGTCCAGTAGCGCGCAATAGGTGTGGCAGGAAAAGCGTTGGGGTCGATCGCGGCCTTGCCCACATCAATTTCACGCACCGCCAAAATGCTGTTCAATTCTTTGAGTGTCGGCAAGCGCCAGGCTTCGTCCTTGGTCGCTTGCGCTTTGGCCTGCGCCGCGGCCTGTGCCTGATTGGCGAAAACGGCTTTACCCGCGCAAGTGGATTTTTTCCAGGTCATGCCTTCAGCGCAGCGCCGCCAGGTTAATCCCGTTTTGGTGTCGTTGATTTCGTCGCCATCTGATGAGGGTGTGTAACGTTCCTGCGCGCTGGCCTGAAACGCTACTGAAGCCAGCAACAGCACAAGACATGTAGGAAACAGTAAATGCATAAAGACCTTTCTGGCAAGCACTGCCTGAACTAAGCCCTGCATGGTAAGCAACTTTAGAACTGAAAGTCTGAGGGAATTTACTTAGTCTGGAAATCAGATTTGCCTGAAGCGAAAATACAGGCCTGTGCAGGCGTCTTGCGACATTGAAACTTCATTGTTAAAGCACTCTCCCAAAAGACCTTCTTCCGCCAAAACCTTGCATGCAGAGGCCAATGAGTGCACCCCTATGACGATTGACATAATTTTATCCTCGGCACCGGCGTGAAAATTAAGCTGGATTCCATCGCTCATGATCTGCGTAGACCCTTGTCCGATCATCGCCAGCCAGCGCGCTTTTGTTTCCTCTATGCGAGTGCTCTGTATCTCCAATTCAACTAGCCCAATGATGCCGAGTTTTCCGCCTGCACAAGCCAGTAGCTGTTGTTGTTGATTAAATTGACGTTGCGTCGTCGTCAACTGTTCTTTCCATGGAAAGATGGTGCCTTCAAGTCCCCATTCGCAAAAGAAAATGCATATGAGTGGACTCGACACATCCAGGACAACTGAATTCGTGAAATTTTTTACGTCACGTCCATCGCTGGATTATGTGATGTAAGGCCGTGGCGCTTTGCACTTGATGCCACGCCCCAAAAGCAGCTGAATACTGTCAGTCAGGTTGTTCGGTTCGAGGGCGAGTCCGTGAAGAAGTGGCAGCACGTGTTCGCTAGGCAAGTCACTGTTATTTGTAGATGCCCAAAACTCAAGATTCGTATTACCTAAAGTAACCCATTCGTAAGTTGCAAAGGCATTCGATTGGAGAGGCCAAGAGACAGGAAGCTCAAGAGTTCTGGCAAAAAGATCCATCATCGACTTGGCATCTTTTACCCGAACAAGTACGTGGTCAATGCTTTTGACTGCGCTAGCACTCATGGCTACAGCTTCAATACCTGCGATTGAATTTTTAGTGAAGCGGCCACTTCAACCAGCTCCGCCTGACTAGATGGCAATGTCACAGGCTGGCCGTTTTCTACTAAACCTTTAATATGAAATTCCATAGCTTCGTGAATCAGGCGTATTGCCTGATCGCGGGTTTCACCAGCTGCTATCAAGCCGGGTTGCTCGGGCACACTTGCGACGGAGCCTGATGAGTTTTTCTCAATAACAACAAGATATTGCATAGTGAACCTCACCTTTTTAAACAGGCTTGCCTGAGTACGCTCTGAAGCATGCCGGGCAGGATTTCGACGCCAAGCTTACCGGACACCGCGACTGTGCCAGATTTGGACGGATGATGAAACTGTCGGCGACTGCCTTTTTGCCCAACCAAACGCCATCTTTCAGACTAAATTAACGCTACGAGTTCTTTTACTTTGACAGGCATTTTTTATCATTTCACAGTCACAGACTTCGGATAAACCCGAGCCAGCGCCACAAACATCAAAGCACCCAACACCAGCGAGTTGGCGGCTATCTCCAGAGCCAGATTAAAGCCGTGCGCAACTATGACGCTGCGGCTGAGCAGCCAGGCGGCCAGTGGCGGGCCGGCGACTTGGCCCAGGCCGTAGACGGCAGTTAGCAAACCCGTGTAGCTGGCGACGCTGTTGGGTTTGAGCCGGCGCACCTCTTGCATGGCAAAAAAGGTGATGGCGGTAAATGGCAAACCAAGCAGAAGGCTGCCGAGTGCAAAGCCCAGCGGCGTGGGCAGCCAAACCGTCATGATGACGCCAACAGCCTGCATCATGTAGCTGGCGGCCAGAATGTAGCGCAAATCGACTTTAAGGGAAATGCGAATCGACACCAGCGCCCCCACAATCACAGCCAGGCCAAACAATGGCCAGAACAAGTCAAGCCACGCTGAACCAGGCATGACTTGCCGGGCAATGACGGGTAAAAAAGTAGCCGTGATGATGTAACCCAAACCGTCGAGGCCGTAAGCAGTGGCCAGCCAAAACATCTGCCAGCGGCTGACAAAGGATGTTGGAATTTTGGCGGTTGGCATAGCGTGTTCACTTTTGATGACAGGAGCCACCGCCAGTTTCATGCCAAAAGTTCGCCAGGTAATTGCCGTCAATACACAGGCCACCACACCAAATATCAGCCAGCCGGCAGCCGCTTTCCACTGCAAGGCCACCATGCAGCTGGCCAGCACTCCGCTGATGGCGATACCAGCTCCCGGCCCGGTAAACATCAAGCCGCCCAAATTGCTGGCGTTGCGCTCGGCCAGGCGTGCCAGGCACCAGGCCGAGGTAAATACAAACACAAAGGCACTGGCTACGCCTGCCGCAAATCGCAGCCACGGCCACAATGCGGGCACATGCAACGCCATGCCCAAGGTCAAAACGCAGGTTGCCACCAAGCCGCCGCGCAGCCAGGTGGTGGACAGCACGGGCGACCAGGTTTTAAATCTTGACCAGATCAGCGGCTGAAAGGTACACAGCAGCGCGCCAACCAGGTAACCCAAATAATTGGCACTGGCCAGCCAGCTGGCACCGGGCAAGTCGACCACGCCGTCGGCCAGCATCATCGGTAACAGTGGCGTGAAAGCAAAGCGGCCAATGCCCATAGCCGTGGCCAATGCCAAAGCGCAAGTAATGGCGATGGCCCAAGGGCTGACTCTGCCGCGTTGCAGCTTGGGTGAAAACCTCACTATCAGGGTTTCAAGGTCAATGCAATGCGCCTTTGAATGCGCTCAGCTTCAGGCAGATTTCCGCTCGCTTCAAACAGCTTGCGCTGCACGCCCAACCAGGCCAGCAACGGCCTGCGCCAGCCCTGGCTTGACGCGGCATCAACCGCCGCTTGCACCAGCGCCGGACTGGCGTTACCCGCTTGCAGAGCCGTGCCGCTGGCGACCAGTTTGGCCAATGGATCCGCTACGGAATCAATAGCTGGTTGCACCCGTAAAACAATGGCTTGAGCATTTATTTGCTGATTTTTTGGTAACAAAATGATGTCTTGAGACTTTAACTGACCTGCGAGGTAGTCGGCGTAAGCGCGCTCAGCTGGCGGCGCGTCCTGGCGCAGTTTTTCAAAGCCGGCGCAGGGTTCAAACACCAGGCTGGCCACGCGGCTGGCACAGCTGAGCAGTTCGGCTCTGGCCAACAGGTCAACCCGTCCGGTGCTGGATATTTCAAGTCGGGCTCGGGCCAGTTCTGCCGCCTCGACGCGCGAATTACCTTCGAGGTATGCATTGACGGCGCGCTCCATTGCGCCTTTGGATTCCAGTTGCCAATCTGCCGGTTTGGGGCCGGAGGCGCAAGCGCTCAATACCATCGTTACTGCAGCGAAAATAGTTTTCAGAATCATGGCAGTTTCACCTCGGCATCTCTTGCGAATGGCCACTTGCGGTTGATCTCATTGACCAGCCCGTCAACCTTGCGCAGGCTGGACTCGACCTCGCCGCGAAGCACACTTAAATCACTCGTGCCTTCCTTGACATTTGCGCCCACAGCTTGGGCCTCGATGAGAACGGCATCGACCTTTTTCAAGCTGGTGCGCGCATCACCCAGCAGCGCATTGAGCTGCACCACAGTCGCCCGGGTTTCGGGCAGCACGCCTTTGTCGCCAAACACCTGCGTATCGGCTTTGGCAGCCAAGCCATCGACCTTGGCCGCAAGCCCGTTAACAGTCACCATCAGAGCATTGGCACGATCCAGCGTAGTCATCAGCTTTTTAGCCTCGGTCTCGCCACCCAGCAACACCGTCAACGCACCGCCCGGGCCATTGATCTTGGCGGTCAGCGTTTGTAGATTGCCAAAGCTGGCCCCCAGGGCGCCACTGCTGCCGACCAGCGAATTAATGCTCTCGAGCAAGTCCTTGGCCGAGGCTATCAGTTTAGGCACCTCGGCACTCGCATCGCCTTGCAGCACCGTACGCTCTGCGCCGTCTTCCAACAGTTTGTCGGTTAACACGCCGGTGTAGGCTCGAATGTTGGTGCCACCCACCAGCCCGCGCACCACAGTAAACACGCTGGACTGGCGCAGCCAGTGCGCGTCTTTGCTAGCCACGTCCACCACAATGCGCGCCTTGCCATCTTCAGCCAGCTCAATGCGGCGCACCCGGCCAATGGGAAAACCCGAAAACGTCATGTTCATCCCCACCACCACACCCTCGGAGTCTTCAGATATCAGCACCAGTTTTTGGGTACTTTCAAACAAGCCGCGCGCGTACATCACATACAGGGCAGCCGCCACAATCAGTGCAAGCATGAAGCTAAGCAGTAGAACGGCCTTGAACTCCAGATGATCCTTTTCTGGCACGGGCTGAGGGATGCCTGGTGAAAGCTCGAGTTTGTCGCTCATGGGTTTAATAATAGTTTCCAACCAGAGATAAAACCTCAATCAGCAAAATGACTGCAAACATGCGCACCAATCCGCGCATTTCAGCGCTGGTACGGGTGTTGTTAACAGCATTGCCATACAAGGCTGAAGCCATGGGAATCAGCGACACAGCCAGGCTGAACAGCAGCGTCTTCATGACAAAAATCAGGGTGACTGCCGGCGTAAAAACCTGGCCAAATAAACGCGTGTAGCCCGCAAACCCGGCCAGGTTAAAACCATACACTGCCGCATAGGCCACCAACAGCGCCACCACACAGCTCAAAACCGCCAGCGTGATGGTTGAAAAAATACCCGCCATGACACGCGGAAGTACTTCACGATGTATCGGGTCGATGCCCTGCTGACGTAATTTGTCCAGATCGCCGCGCGCTTTCAATTCGGCCAGTTCAGCGCCATCAGGAATAGTGCAGCGCAAGGCTACAAACATCGCAGCAGTTAAAGGAATCAGCTCCAGCACCAGCACCCTGATGACGACCTGCAGTGCGTATTGCGACAGGCCATAGCTTAAAGCGGTAGTGGTCACAATCCGCGTTAAAACCAGACTGATCAAAGCGCACAGCAGCGTAAAACTTGTCATGATGGGTGCGGTGTTGTCATACACATGCCGTGCCAGCACCAGCCTGTCATCGCGTTTGTAGCTTGACGGTGACAGCGCCAGCAGCAGCAGCACAGCCCCCAGGTGCAGCAACCTCCACCACTGCGCCAGCCATTGCTGTGCGCTGTGGTTAGTGCGCGCCAGCAGGTCTCGCCAAGGTGCTATGAAGATCATGTGCTGATGTTAACTGGCAAGACCAAGCAGCCAGGGCAAACCATGCAAAGCAGCCATGCCTACACCCAGCGTGACCAGCATATTGCCGCGCGAGACAACAGCAGCAGCAAAGGCGATGAGTGCAGCGACATACCGCGGCCACTGATCCATGCCCACCAGTTGGCCACCCACGATAGCCACACTGCTGAAAACAATCGCAGCAAAAATCGCGGGCACCATCAGCTTTAAGGCACGATCCAGCCAGGCGGGCATGTCGCGGTCGGCAAATAGACCGATGAAGGAATAACGAATCAAAAAAGTGCCAATGGCAAGTCCGAAAACGACTGACCAGCTTTGCACAGTGGTAAGACTGGTCATGATTTTTGCATTGCCATTTTTTGAGAGACTGTTTGGGTTAACAGACCTGCCAGCAGACCCGCCAGGCAAGCCGCAATTAAACCCAATTTAAGCGGCAAGGCAAACAGCAACACACTGGCCATACCCCCCACCAGGGCAGCGGCACCCATTGGCAAACTGCGAATCGACGTTGCCGCAATCGCAATGAACGACAGTGGAATGGCAAAGTCAAGCTGCCAGCTGGCGGGCACGATATTACCCGCAAAAATACCAATCGCGCAAAACAAAAACCAGAACGTCCAGAACATGGTGCTGGTACCTGCGTAATACGCAATGATGTGTTTGTCGTGTGGGTGCGTCCGTTCGCGCTCCTGCATGAAGGCAAAGGTGTTGTCGACCAAAAAAGCTGCCACCAGCATGCGCTGCGGCTTGCCCAGGTGCCGCACCCGGCTGGCCATGGCGGCGCTGTACACCGCCATGCGCAAATTAATCACACAGCCCGACAAAATTGCCACCCAAAGCGATGCGTTGCCCTGCAAAAATTGCAGCACCACAGCCTGCGACGAGCCGCCATAGACCAACGCAGGCAGCGCCAGCGAGGCACCCGTCGTCAGCCCGGCATGAACAGAAGCAACGCCGCAGACCAAGCCAAACGGCAAATAAGACGGAATCACCAAAAGGGCATCGCGCGCACCGCTCAGGTAGGCGGCGCGAACGGGTGGGCTATTCAAAGCCTTTGGGGGAAACATGTCTCATTTTTACATGCGAGTTATGGTGCTGGAACCAGCCGTATAAGCTTGCCGTTGTTGCTGTCAGTCAGCACATACAACAAGCCGTCTGGCCCCTGGCGTACGTCGCGGATGCGCTCGCCAACTTCGCTGATCAGTTTGCTTTCACGCTGCACCTTGCCCGTGTACGGGGCAGTCAGCTCTATGCGGTTCAGGTAAGCAAACTTCAGCGAGCCGACAAACAAATTACCTTGCCAGGCCTTGCCGTAGCGCTCGCTGGTTAAAAAGGTCATACCTGAAGGGGCGATGGACGGTAGCCAGTAATGAAGGGGTTGCTCAAGGCCTGCCTGCGCCGTCAAGCCTTCGCCAATCTTGCCGCCACCATAGTTTTCACCATAAGTGATGACCGGCCAGCCGTAATTCAGCCCTGGCTTGGGCAGGTTAATCTCATCGCCGCCCTGCGGGCCATGCTCATGCATCCACAGGGTGCCGTCAGGCGCCAGCGTTGCGCCTTGCGGGTTTCGGTGGCCGTAACTCCAGATTTCGGGCAATGCGCCAGCTCGGTCAATGAACGGATTGTCAGGCGGCACGCTGCCGTCTTTGTTGATGCGGATAATTTTGCCGTGGTGATTACCCAGCGTTTGCGCATCAGCCGCGCGGGTGTATCGCTCACCCAGCATTAAAAACAGCTTGCCATCGGGCCTGCCGTTTAGGCCCGGAGCCCGGCTTTCAACGATGCGACAGCCAAAGTGAAGACTGCTGGAAAATTTTGGCTTTTGGCTGAAGATCACTTTGACATTGTTTAGCTGCGTCAGGTCTGGGCTTAATGTTGCGCTGGCCAATGCAGTGCTGTTCCCGTTACCAATGCTGGCAGGCTCAGAAAAGCAAAAATAAAGCATGCGGTTGCTGGCGAAGTCAGTGTCCAGCACCACATCGAGCAGGCCGCCCTGCCCGCCGGACGCCACTTCGGGCAGGCCTTCAATCGCTTTGCCCAGTTTCCCAGCTGAATCTACAACCCGCAGCCGTCCAGGACGCTCAGTGACCAAAAATCGGCCCTCCGGCAAAAAAGCAATTGCCCACGGATTTTGCAGCCCACTGACCAGTATTTCTGGCCGGACGCCTTGCGCTGTGGCTGTCAGATGCAGAAAGGAAATAGCTATGAAAATAATAGCTGCTTTCGCAAATATCCATTGCGCTACAGAACTTTTTGCCGTGTTAAGTCTGGGTTGCAGAGGCATTTTTAGCTCCTAAAGGGCTTGAATCCATAGCTTTGATTGTGCTGCAAACATTACGCAGAAGCCCAGCTCATAACCAGCAAAAATAGCATATTTCGTTACAAATCAGGGGTTTATCATGATTTTCAAGAATCAGCTTGAGGTTGACTTTTGGTCGCCATTTCAAGTATCCTGCGGCTCATGCGCCAAAACACCACCAATTTTGTACTACTTGCAGCCTTGCTTATGTCGGCCACCTCCTACGCTGCACCCAGTCAAGGCGGTGATGATCTTGACAAACTTCTTGCTGAAAAGGGGCTGCTCAGCCAATTGGGTCAGGTTCGGCAGTCTGTGAGCAACACGGCGTCTGAGCTGGTCGTTGACGCCATGGGATTTTTGGGAGTTCCCTACAAACGCGGCGGCAACACTGTTGAAACAGGGTTTGACTGCAGCGGTTTTGTACGCGCCATGTATGAACAAAGCATCGGTCTGATATTGCCGCGCCGCGCTGAGCAGCAAGCCGCCGCCACGCAAAACATTGACCGTTCAGACCTTAAACCAGGCGATTTGGTATTTTTTAACACGATGCGGCGTACTTTCAGCCACGTCGGCATTTACGTCGGTGAGGGGCGTTTTATCCACTCCCCCAAGCCCGGAGCTGAAGTGCGAGTTGAAAATATGTCCGTCAGCTACTGGGCCAAGCGCTTCGACGGTGCGCGCCGGGTACAGACCTCCACGTCTTCAGCTGAATAGTTAGTCCGCCTTCACGCCAGCGTCTTTGATGACCTTGGCCCACTTGGCTGTCTCGGCGGCAATAAATGCGTCAAACTCCTCCGGGCTGCTGCCGGCAGCGAAAGTGCCCATGGCGTCCAGCCGTACTCGGGTTTCGTCACTTTTAATGATGCGGGCCACCTCATCGGACATGCGCTTGACGGTATCTTTAGGCGTAGCGGCTGGAGCCAACATGCCAGCCCAGGTGCTGCCGGTAAAGCCTGTAAAGCCCTGCTCAATAAACGTTGGAACATCTGGCACGGCTGGCAAACGACGGTCACTTGAGACGCCAATCAAACGCACTCTACCCGCCTTGCCCTGCGCGATCAAACCTGACGCTGCGTCGAAAAACAGCTGGATTTGTCCGCCCATCAAGTCCGTCAGCGCCGGTACTGCGCCCCGGTACGGGATGTGAACCATGTAGGTTTTGGTCAACGATTTGAGCAGTTCGCTCGTCAGGTGCGCCGCCGAACCGTTACCTGACGAACCGAAGCTGACCTTGCCCGGGTTAGCGCGTGCATAGTCAACCAGCTCTTTGGCAGTTTTAAATGGCGCTTCGTTGTTAACGGCCGCCAAAAGCGGCGATATGCCCATCAAGGAAACACCCGTCAAATCTTTTTTGGCGTCGTAAGGCAGTTTGGGGTACAGCGTGTTGTTGGCAGCATAAGCCGCAATCACCACCGCAAAGGTGCTGCCGTCAGCGGGCGCTTTAGCCAGCATGTCCACCCCAATGATACTGTTGGCACCAGGCTTGTTGTCAACCGTCACGGTCTGTTGCAAGCGGTTTTGCAAGCCGACCTGCACGATGCGCGCCATCTGGTCAGTAAAGCCGCCCGGCGTGTAGGGCACAATAATCCGGATTGGCCTGTTCGGCCACGCGCTTTGCGCAAAAAGGGGCGCGCACACTGCGCTGGCAGCGGCGGTTGCGAGCAGGTTAAAGCGACGCCGAGAAAGCGTTGGGGTGAAACTGATGGGCATGGCAACTCCGGTAGTGTTGAACCCAGTTTGAGCCATGCCTGAGTGCGCGGCAACCGGGTTTGCACTGCTCAAACATCAGAATTTTAGGAAAAAAGCTCCGGAGTTTCTCGTTTTTTGGTAGCATTTAGTTCTCTAGACCAATAAATACGTGTGCGAATAGCTATTTTTTCAATAGCAACTAAAATTTTATCCCAGCACCGCTACGCCCTTGACCTGGGCAAAAACCGGGCTTCCCGGCTGCAAATCCAGCGTGTCGAGAGATTTTTGACTGATGCGGGCCAGCAACGTTGCGCCACCCGCGCTTAACGCCACCATGACCTGACCCGGGCTGTCGCCTGAGACGGCAGTAACCGTGGCAGCAAAAATATTAAGTACGCTCGTTCCGTGCTGGCGGGCTAGTGTCAGACTAACATCCCTCGCTTGCACGCGTACTCGAACTTGTTGGCCAATTTTCAGGTTCGGGTTCAGCAAACTGATCTGCCCGCCAGCAAATTCGGCATGGCTCAGGTGGTAATGCGGTTCTACCTGCGTGACTACCGCGTCAACGATGGCTGCGGCTGCGTCGCCGTGAGCCAGTGGCAAATCGAGCCGGGTCATCAGCTCACGGGTGGGGCCGCTGGCAATCACACTACCAGCGTCCAGCAGCACCATATGGTCTGCCAGCCTGGCAACTTCATCGGGCGCGTGGCTGACGTAGATAACCGGAATGTCCAACTCAGTGTGCAAGCTCTCCAAATACGGCAGCACCTCGGCCTTGCGCTGTACGTCGAGTGCCGCCAGCGGTTCATCCATCAGCAGTAGCAGCGGGCTGGTAGCCAGCGCGCGGGCAATCGCCACTCGCTGGCTTTCGCCACCTGACAGCGTTGTGGGCTGCCGGTTTAAAAGTTTGTCAATGCCCAGCAGCTGAATAACAAGATCCAGCGATACCTTGCGATCAATGTCAGGGATGCGTTTAAGACCGTAGTTCAGATTGTCCTGTACGCTCAAGTGCGCAAATAAATTGGCCGCCTGCGACACATAGCCCAGGGACCGCTTGTGGATTGGTTTGAAGGTTCTATTGCCATCGTCCTGCCAAATTTCACCGCTGACGGAGAAAAATCCGCCAGGCGCACGCTCTAACCCAGCCATGCATCGCAGCAACGTGGTTTTGCCCGAACCAGACGGCCCAAAAATGGCACTGACGCCACGCCCTGGCAACTGCACATCAACATTGAGTGAAAAGTTACCCACGGCGCGCTTGAAAATCGCTTTGACGCCCGTCATGCTGGCCTTTTCGGTTGCAGCGCATGCAGCGCCAGCAAAATGCCAAAAGCAAACACCAGGAGCCCACCTGCCAGCCAGTGCGCCTGGACATATTCAAGCGCCTCCACATGGTCATAAATTTGCACTGACAAGGTGCGCGTCTGCCCAGGTATGTTGCCGCCCAGCATGAGCACAATGCCAAACTCGCCCACCGTGTGTGCAAACCCCATCACGGCGCCAGTGATGTACGCCGATTTGCACAGGGGCAGCACTACGCTCAAAAATGTGTCAAAAGGCGATGCACGTAGCGTGGCTGCGGCCTCCAGCGGAGCACGACCCAATGCCTCAAACGCATTGGCAAGGGGCTGAACCACAAACGGCAACGAATAAAAAACTGACCCAATAACCAGCCCGGTAAACGTGAAAGGAAACAAACCCACGCCCAGCGATTGCGTAAGCTGCCCCACAGCTCCTTTGGGTCCCATCAGTATCAGCAAATAAAAGCCTATGACCACGGGGGGCAGTACCAGTGGCAATGCCACCACAGCACTCACCGGGTCCTTAAGCCATGAGCGCGTTGTGGCCAGCCACCATGCCAGCGGTGTCCCCAGCAGCAGCAGCACCAGCGTGGTCAAACTGGCCAGTTTGACCGTCAACCATACGACCTGCCAGATGGCCAGGGTTTCTGCGGGGCTCACAGGTTCGCTTGCTTCATTCGTAGCCGAACGAGTTCATGATGGCCCGCGCCTGACCCGATTTCATGAAAGTCATCAATTGCAACGCTGCAGGGTTGCTGCGCCCGCGGACCAACAACACCGCATCCTGTTTCAGCGGACTGTGCAGATGGTCCGGCACAACCCAGGCTGAACCGCTTTTAAGCTTGCCGTCTTCAAACACCTGCGACATGGCAACAAAGCCGAGGTCGGCATTGCCGCTGGAAATCATGCTGAAAGTTTGGCCAATGCTTTCGCCCGTGACCAGTTTGGCTTGGAGCGGGGCAAGCATACCAATTTTGGTCAACGTTTCCATGGCTGCTGCGCCGTAAGGAGCTAGCTTGGGAGCGGCTATCGCCAAGTATTTGAAGTCATTACGCAGCAGGACAGCCGCCTTGTCATCCACCAGTCCAGGTTTGGCCGACCACAACACCAGTCTCCCGGTGGCGTATGTAAAACGTGTCCCTGCTACCGCGCCGCCTTCATTTTCCAGCTTGGCAGGCGTTTCATCGTCAGCCGACAAAAACACATCAAAAGGTGCGCCATGGGTGATTTGGGCATAGAACTTTCCTGTGGAACCAAACGACAACACGGCTTTGTGTCCGCTGTCTTTTTCAAACTCTTCAGCGATCCGTTTCATGGGAGCGGTGAAATTGGCAGCGACTGCCACATGCACCTCCGCCGCATGCACCATGGATGCAAGAAGCGTGAACCAGCAGAGCCCAAAAATCGTCAGGGTCAATTGGCGCAAGTTATTGACAGTATTAAACATTACCGCATTGTATTTTCGATACCGTGCTGTTGCACTAGCCCAGCTTTCAGCTTGAACGTGCATCAATAACTATTTTTGATTTAGTTTTAGTCAATTCACCCAGGCTGGCTAAAAATGGGTATTTACCCTAAGGAAACACTGAACAAGTCCACGCTGAAAAAGGCCAGTGCGTTATAAACAAACGATGACACAAAGCACCTTAGCCAGTAGTGGATTTGACGCCCACAGCAAGACCACCCGCAAAGCGTTTTTCTTGGCGCGCATGGACAAACTCATGCCTTGGGCAGCCCTGCAGTCGCTGATTGAGCCGCACTACCCCACAGCAGGCAACGGCAGACCGCCTCGTTCAATGCAGACCATGCTGCGCATGTACTGCGTTGCCAACTGGTTCAATCTGGCCGATGAGGCCTGCGAAGACGCGCTGTACGACATCGCAGCCTTCAGAGACTTCTGCCATGTAGACCTAGGCCGCGAAGGCGTGCCAGACGCTACAACGCTTTTGAACTTTCGCCACCTGCTGGAGGCGCACCACCTGGGCGCCGCCATCTTTGCCAAAGTTGGCGAGTTGCTCCTTGCCAACGGCCTGAAGCTGTGCGGCGGCACGATTGTGGATGCCACCATCATTGCAGCGCCCAGCTCGACCAAGAATCAGGACAAAGCCCGTGACCCGGAGATGCACCAGACTTACAAAGCAGGGCAGTGGTACTTCGGCATGAAAGCGCACATCGGCGTGGACAGCGCCACAGGCCTGATCCACAGTGCCAGCGTCACCGCGGCCAATGAACACGACAGCCAGCAGCTAGGCAACTTGCTGCACGGCAACGAGACCCGGCTGTACGGCGACAGCGCCTACCGTGGCCAGCAGGATGCACTCAAAGCCAACGCACCCAAGGCCAAAGACTTCACCAACAAACGCGCTTACCGCAATACGCCGCTCAGCGAGCGGGACAAACAGGTCAACCGCACCAAAAGCCAGACCAGGGCAAAGGTGGAACACCCGTTTCTCACGCTCAAGCGCATCTGGGGCTTTGCCAAGGTACGGTATCGGGGACTGGCCAAGAATGCCAACCGTACATTTGCGATGTTGGCATTGATCAATATTGACAAGTGGGGCAAGCCGTTGGGTGCTATGGGTGGATAGGTGCGCCCGTAGTGCGCAGTGAGCTGCAAAAGCAGCTTAAAAAGGGCACAAAGCAGCCCCGTAAACAAGCAAAA
>JAYVEE010000026.1:0-2131 GCA_043749005.1 Polaromonas sp.
AAGGAAAATTTTTTCGGATAATAATTTTATATTTTTGTTTCTTTACCTTTTGCGCTTCAAGCCCTCGAGCCTTGCAACCAGACCCGATGTCACGAAGCACGTGTCAAGAACCTTCATGTTCGCAACAACCACGGTTAATCCGTCAAGAGAACGCAGACGCGACAGTGCGGTATATGCCGACCCAGGCATCATTCTTGACGTAAACTCGATCTCGGCGCGAGATATCGAACAGCCTTGTGCTTTATGCACTGTGATTGCGTAGCCGAGTCGTAACGGCATGAAATTTGTGATGATGTACCCGCCAGCGCTTGGATGCTGAATCTCCACAAACGCAATGATTTCGATGCCGTGATCAAACTCGACACGAACTGACACTGGCGACATTTCCAGCACCTTCCCAAGAAGTCCACGAAACAGATGTGGTTTACCAGGAATATTGTGTGAGAACATGCACGTAGCGCCAACCTTAAGCACCACTGGTCGTAGTTCTGCAAGTTGCGTCTCCAGGATTGTCTCAAGGAGCGGGGGCAGTTTGTACAACGTCTTGTGCTCGTCGGTCAGCGTCATTGCGGCATGAACGATCTTGTTACCCCCAACCCCAACGGTAAAACAAGGCAAGTAGGACCGCATGTTCCCCGGAAGTGCAGCGAGTTCTCTCGTGTTGATATCATCCACCGCCGCGTTGGTCACGCGCAGACGAGCCACCGCGGACCCCTGGGGCGCGGCGGCCCTGACGCGCGCTTTGAAAGCCTCGCGCAAAGCATCTGGCCACTCCGAGAACGGTTTTGCGGCCCTGGCGAGCGCCAGTATCGACAAGAATGTGTCGTCTCCGAGTTGACGGTAGATGCGCGACAGGGTTGCTGTTTGGAAGTTTCCAAGCTCGTAGGCACTCGGAAGCGTACGATGCCAAGGCGAGACGAAATACCGCGTGGTGATGGATGCGCGCGATTTGAGCTGCGCGAGAGTATCTGGCAACGGCACCGGCGGTAACTGGTGCGTGTCGCCGACCAAGACAATCTGGATGCCCCCAAAAGGCCGTTGGTTTTTGCGAACAGTCTGGGCGACGGCGTGGAGAATGTAGAGAAGGTCTGGTCGAAGAAGGCTGACCTCGTCAAGGCACAAAACATCAAGGCTCTGCAAGAACGTCGAGCGCGTGCGACGTTTCACGTTGCGGGAGTTTGCAGACAGGTCGTTGGCCACCACGCCTGTGAGCCAGCCAGGGAGACTCTTGGAAAGCTCCTCAAGTGTTTGGTACGGCAGGAGTGGTGCAAGCAACGAGTGCAGAGTACACCCGCCAATCAGAAAAGCGGCAGAAGCCGTTGGAGCCGTGACGGCGACGCGCTTGCCAGCATCTCGTGACACCTGCACAAACGCCTCCGTCACCGCGCTCTTTCCGGTACCCGCTGACCCAAGGAGAAGCACGTTTGCGCCCGTGCGCATAAGCATCACTGCCGCGTTTTGTTCATCTGATAAGACGACCATTTGACTTGGTAAGTGAAAAAGTTATGTTTTTGTTTTTTGTACCGTCTTATTTAGTGATGGACTTTGACCCTAGCACAACATGTCCATATCCTTTGGCGCAAAACCTATTTGGACACCTGCAGCACTAGACATTCTCAAACACGTCTTCATACGCCATTATGGTGAGGCAAGCAGCGCTACCAATCTTTTTGACCTGATGGTTCATGACCCAGACTTTGCGCCAATTGTTTGGCATTACAGCTTTACGAGCGCCAAAAGCAATTACGTCAATTTATGGAAGCACATCTTAGAGAAAAACTTTCCTCAGGAATCCGCAGCGTTTGTTGGCGGGGTCTTTAAACGTGGCCGGGATGGAAGCCGTTGGAACAAGCTCTCTGACGTTGACCTACAGAATATGCTTCGAGGTGACTATTCGATGGTCTTGCCAAGTTTTTTTACAAAGGCAGAAAACGTCGACCGCATCCGACGCCAACGAGTGCGCGCCGAGATGAAGAGGCGTGAATCTTCAAACCTAGGGAATCCTTCGTCTGCGAGTGAGCTCGAGAGCTATGATGGCCCTTTTGACAACCTTGAGGAATGGAATTTTTAATTTTAGCTTCATCACGTCTTGTTGCTTGGTCCGCCAAATGCGTTCTTATGCCTAATAACA
>JAYVEE010000027.1:0-2128 GCA_043749005.1 Polaromonas sp.
CGGCGTCTGCACAGCTTTAGTTGCTATCAACTCAGGAGCCTTTTGCGCCCGTCTTTATTGGGCTAGAGTCAGATTTGATGCATATTTTTGCTGGTTTGACAGTTAAAATGAAATGCAAAACTGTTATG
The DNA here is from genome assembly GCA_043749005.1 of Polaromonas sp. Taxonomy (GTDB): domain Bacteria; phylum Pseudomonadota; class Gammaproteobacteria; order Burkholderiales; family Burkholderiaceae_C; genus Polaromonas. Next base: position 129 of record JAYVEE010000027.1, read on the forward strand.
TACGGGTTTTGCAGCCGCCCTACACTCTCGCCTTATGACCACTGAACGCGCCAAAGCCAAAAGCCCTAAATCCCTTTCTGGCCTGCTGCCTTTTCTTCGCCCTTACAAAGGCCACATTGCACTGGCTGGTTTTTTTCTTGTGATGGCCGCTGTGGCAACACTGGTGTTCCCGCTGGCGCTGCGCAGTTTGATTGATGGCGGGCTGGTCAATGCCGACACCAGTGCAGCAGGCAAAGGCGGGCAGCTGATGGCGCTGCGAAACCACTTTTTTGAGCTGTTTGGTGTAGCGGCGGCTTTGGGTTTGTTTTCAGCTGGGCGCTTTTACATGGTCAGTTGGCTGGGCGAGCGCGTCACGGCTGACCTGCGCAATGCGGTGTACAGCCATGTACTCAAGCAAAGTCCGGAGTTTTTTGAAACCACCCAAACTGGTGAAGTCTTAAGTCGCCTCACAGGCGACACCACATTGGTACAAACCGTCGTCGGCTCGAGCTTGAGCATGGGGCTGCGCAACTTGGTGATGGGTATCGGCGCCATTGGCATGCTGATTTACACCAACCCGTACCTTATGCTGCAAATCATAGGTGCGCTTGTAGTCATCGTGGCGCCCACCGTTATTTTTGGCAGGCGGGTGCGCAAGCTGTCGCGCGCCAGCCAGGACCGTGTGGCTGACTCCAGCGCCATTGCCGCCGAGGTGCTCAATGCGATCCCCATCGTGCAAAGCTATGCGGCAGAAAACCGTGAGACCGAGCGCTTTAACGAATCGTCAACCAACGCATTCAACGTGGCGATTCGCCGGTCAAGGGCACGTACCGTTCTGGTGGCCTTCATCATCATTGCAACGTCAGCAGCACTGCTGTGGGGCCTGTACCAGGGCACGCAAGCGGTGATGAGCGGTGCGATTACAGCGGGCCAGTTGGGGCAAACGGTGGTGTACGTGATCATTTTGGCCAGCGCATCGGCGGTGCTGGGGGAAACCTACGGTGACTTGCTGCGCGCTGCCGGCGCGACCGAACGCCTGATGGAACTGCTGGATACCAACTCGCCCATCACATCACCAGCTAACCCGACGCCAGCCCCTGTTATTCAAGCGGGAAGCGCTATCGAATTTGAAGCCATCAACTTCAACTACCCATCCAGGCCCCTGATAAACGCGCTGAGCGATTTCAGCATGCGCGTCGCACCCGGCGAAACGGTGGCGATTGTGGGCCCGAGCGGCGCTGGTAAAAGCACCGTATTCCAGTTGTTGTTGCGTTTTTATGACCCGCAATCCGGCAGCATCACGCTCGATGGTGTGGCGACTAAAGACATGTCGTTATCAGACCTGCGCCGGCGCGTCGGCATCGTGCCGCAAGACGCGGTGATTTTCTCAACCAGCGCGCTGGAAAACATTCGCTACGGCAAGCCTGAAGCGACTGACGAAGAGACCAAAGCCGCAGCCAAAGCCGCCTTTGCTGACGAGTTCATCACCCGCCTGCCCGAGGGCTATGACACCTTTCTGGGTGAGCGCGGTGTGCGGCTGTCCGGTGGGCAACGCCAGCGTATTGCGATTGCACGCGCGATGCTGAAAAACTCGCCGCTCCTGTTGCTCGACGAAGCCACCAGCGCGCTGGATGCCGAAAGTGAACGCATGGTGCAAGCCGCGCTTGAATCCGCCATGAAAGACCGTACCACGCTGGTCATAGCGCACCGCCTTGCAACGGTGCAACAAGCCGACCGCATTTTGGTGCTCGACCACGGCAAATTGGTTGAGCAGGGCACGCACACCGAACTGGTCGCCAAAGGTAAGGTGTACGCGCGGCTGGCGGCGCTGCAGTTTACGAGTTGAGGCGATGCACTAAGTATGCATTTTCTGCATAGATTCACATGAAGCTTACCTTGGACATTTAACCAGCTAGCTCATAAAGTTCAGCTTGGTTCACCAAATTTCCAACCTGGAGTTTTCGATGTCACAAGCCAGTACTGCCAACACGCCAGCCGTAGATCACAGCGCTCATCCCCTT
>JAYVEE010000028.1:0-2126 GCA_043749005.1 Polaromonas sp.
GTAGTTATCTATGAACAAAGTTGTCATGCTTGCACATCCTTGTTAACACTTTCAACAAGTATCTCCGCGTCACGCTAGTCAGGATCACTTAAACCATACGCTGCGTAATATAAATACACTGCAAAAAACTCATAGGGCGCCTGCCAGGTAACAGCGTTGTCTGGTCAATAAGCCCATGCCCGCATACTGTGGCCGTGAATGCACGACCCGCCTGCAGCACAGCCGCAGCTCTGGCAACATCACTTGATGACCGAATTGATCAACAAGTCCCGCCCCACCCTGACAGTCCTGTACGACGGTGCCTGCCCGTTGTGCCGGCGTGAAATTGGCGTCTATCAGGGCTTGCAGCCAGTTCATGCTGCTCAAACGCTCAGCTTTTCAGACATCAGCCAGGCGGATTCAGCACTGCCGCCCGGCGGCGTGCGCAGCGACTATCTGGCGCGTTTTCATGTGCAGCGGGCCGATGGCCAGGTCCTCAGCGGCGCAGCGGCTTTTGTAGCGCTGTGGGCTACGCTGCCTGGCTGGCGCTATTTGGCCATGCTTGCCCGCCTGCCGGGAGCTACGTCCCTGCTGGAAGTGGTGTACCGCGCGTTTTTGCGCATCAGGCCGCAAATGCAGGGCATTGCGAAGGCTTTTGAAGCGCCCCGCGTGTCAAAAGCAATGGCGGGCGACTTGCGGTCAGACCAGGCCGGAGAAACCGGTGCCGTGTGGATATACAAGGGCCTGCTGGCCGTCTCGCGCGATGCAGGCGTGCGCGAGTTTGCCCAGCGCCATTTGAAAACCGAGCAAGGCCACCTCGAGAAAATCAACGCCGTATTGCCATGGCCGCAACGCAGCCGTCTGCTGCCGGGCTGGCGCGTGGCAGGTTTCGCCACCGGTGCCCTGCCCGCACTCTTTGGCTCCCGCGCCGTGTACGCCACGATTGCAGCAGTTGAAACCTTTGTTGACCAGCATTACCAGCACCAGATCGACAAACTGCAAAACCAGCCGGACCACGCAACCCTCTTGGCCCTGCTGCGCGAATGCCAGCAAGATGAATGCGAGCACCGCGACGAAGCTATTGCCCTGCAAACCCAACCGCCCGGGTGGCTGCTCCGCTCCTGGTGCAAGCTGGTGGGTAACGGGTCGAGTGCGGCAGTTGAGCTGGCACGGCGCATCTAGTTTTCTAAAGCGCTATATTTTGTATAGCTTCTCGCACTCATATCTATTGGATTTCAGCCACTTTCGTACTTGCAAATAGCTTCATTTCGGCTTGGGATGGTGTTTGTACGGCTTCTTTGGCCTGCTGGCAGGATCCCAAAAAAGCGGTTAATACGCTATTTTTAGGTATCTTTTAGGTCTCTGGGCCAATAGATATGTGTGCAAGCAGCTCCTCAATTCGTAGCATTCAAAGTTAACTTGAACAGATGCAGAAGCATGCCGCAGCGTTGCAGGGCAAAAGTTTTGGCCTGCGGGCGAAGTGTAGAAGCGCAAATCAAAACGCCACGGGGACTTGCCGAAGCCACACGCCGGGCCATGGATGCAAACTTCAGACGCATTGAGTACGGCTAAGCTGTTGTGCCAGAAAGCCTGTCACCGTGGCGTACACATTGGCTAAAACTGCCTGATGTGATGACTCGGGCCAGCGCCCAAGTCAACGCCTGGCAATTGTTGCGCGCAATACCAAAGACTTTCCGCCAGAGCAGACCGGGACACGGATGCCATATGTGATTTAAGGCGCGTAAAGCGATTCGATGGGAGTCTGACCACAATTGAACGCCAATTGAACTGCGATTGAATTGTCATCCGGCAACATCCAATGCAAACCCAGCTTGCTTTGCATGGTGATGGCGCCGTGCGTGGTACTACTCCAGGCTGGCCATGTCAATCACAAACCGGTACTTCACATCCCCTTTGAGCATGCGCTCATAAGCCACTTCGATCTGGTCCATACGAATCATTTCAATATCGGAAACAATATTATTTTTCGCGCAGAAGTCCAGCATCTCCTGCGTTTCGCGAATGCCGCCGATCAGCGAACCAGCAAGACGGCGGCGCTTCATGATGAGGTTAAACACGCCAGGTGACGGGTGTGGAGTGGACGGGGCGCCAACCAGAGTCATGGTGCCATCGAGCTTGAGCAACAC
>JAYVEE010000029.1:0-2125 GCA_043749005.1 Polaromonas sp.
TCTTTTTCGGGTGCATGCTCGGCCAAGGCAATCATGTGCAAATGTGGATGCCAGTCGCCAGAGTTGGCACCGCGTTTTATTTCATAAGACCAAACAGCACCTTCAATGCCATCAAACGGGCCACCACGGGCGCGATGTTTTTGCATCCATAGTTCGCGCTGCCCCTTGTACAGATGCTTGAAACGCTCTTCAAGGTCTGGACCATCCTTGACGGTCAAAGTGACCAGAAACGGGCGTAGATGCGGTTTTTGGGCCTTGATAACCTCATACCTGTCGGCATAGGCTTTGAGCGCCTTGGCGCCCCTCCTGATGGCACAGAGAGGGCACAGCAGATGCTTGCGGCAGAGTGATGCGCCATGCAGCCGCACCTTGTCCACCGTGTAGTAGTGGCGAAACACCAAGTAATCGCCGCAGCCAGCGACCAAGCGTGACATGCGTTGCAAATCGGGTTGTGTCGCCATATACTGGCAAACGTCAAGTGCTCCTTTCTTTGCCTTACCGTAACGACTGACCTTACCGGGTAGTGCTTCGATACCTTCAACCCCGATTTCTCCTGCCAGAGAGTCGGGGTTTTCCTTTTTGGGGTCAGGTTGACTGTGCATAAGCACCCTTCCCCGCTTCTTGACGGACCTGCTGCAGGATGGCTATCGCCAGGTCAAGATCGCGCAGGTTGATGTCAAAGCCGCAGAAAATCCCGCCATCAAGCCGGGCGAACGTGTGACCGTTTTCGCCTTCCCAAATTCGAGCTTTAACGGTGTCAGATTGACCATTTAGGGTCATTGAAAAGTCAATTTTTTTGCCTGTCATGTTTTGGTCCTAAAAGCTCTTGAAACCCGCATGTCTATTGACTTGGAGCAATTGTTTCTATGTATCAAGGAATGAGGACCCAAAAACGACCCCCCCAGCGTGGCCCCTACGGGTCCTGCTGGAGTGGAGTTTTTGGACCTCATGGTTTCGCTTCAAAAGACAGGTTTACTTGACCGACAGAAGTCCAAGCGCGGACAGGAACAGATATTTCCTCACCGACGCGGCCCTGATACGGCAGCAAGTCCGGAACGGTCAGCGTGTACAGCTGAACGAGGCCGCGATTGTCAAGACCTTCAACTTGGAGAACTGGACGCGTGGCGCGAATCTCTCCCGTTTTCTTGTCAATACCGCCGCCAATGGTTGCAACGGCGCGAATGGTTCCAGTTAACTTAAGCATTTTTCTTTCCTTTTCGTTTGGCAGCGGATGCTGCTTCGACGGCCTCTAGGCCAGCTTCAATGAGGGCAACCACAACGGCGTTGCGGCTGTGGTTGGGCTTCGGTGGTTTGGTTACGTCAGGCGCTTTCCAAGGCTCGTTAAAGCCAAGGTCATAGAGAGCAAAAACACGGTCCGCAGTTTGTCCAGGCAAACGGACAGACAGGCTGTAAATGTCTTTCGCTGGTTTATCTGGCGGCGGTTGCTCCAGCAGCTCTAGCGCCTTGAGCGCTTTTGAGTTAATCATGGTTCATTCCTTCATTCATACGCAAAATGGCGCTAATGAATCATAGAGTGATTTTTTATCAAGCACAAGGGGATTGTTTTTCATGGCGCGCAGCTCAGGCCGGCTCTGTGGTTTATTCGAGCCAGTCGCGTCATGGGCCGACCCTGCGGGATCGGCTTTTAATTGCCAGAAGTGTTTAATTCGGGCTCAGTACCGCTTCGCTACATCCGCTTCGCGGATAAATTCGGGGTCAGGCTGTATCCGGCAGCAGCCAGGTAGCGGTAGAAAAGCGTGACAAAAGGAAGGTCTGCGAAGCCCTCAGGGTCGTCTGTAAGCTCTTCAGGCACCTCTACCCCTCGGAAGGCTCCAGCACTACCGAGAAGCCTCTTTCCTGACAGCGTCTGCCATGCGTGCACAGTGTCCTCAGGCGGTTGATCGGAAAACTTCACCGCGTATTTGAAGACCTCCATAAACCCGCCTATGTGGTCATCTTCATTGATTGGCCTCACGTCCACGATGAAGCTATCCCCGGTGATGTTTCGCCAGGTGTCAGATAGCCAGTCTTTTTCGGGTGCATGCTCGGCCAAGGCAATCATGTGCAAATGTGGATGCCAGTCGCCAGAGTTGGCACCGCGTTTTATTTCATAAGACCAAACAGC
>JAYVEE010000030.1:0-2123 GCA_043749005.1 Polaromonas sp.
AAAGCTGTGTTGGAAAAGTCCGGATGGATCATCAGGAAGCTGCAAGAAACGCGCGAGCGGCATCAACGGCTGGAGTCAGCTCGCATTGAATGGAAAGACAGCACAACACTGACGTTTTTAGGTGAGCAAGTCATTGTGGTGCTGGACCCGCGCCACGCCTTTGGCGATCTGGGTGCAGCGCTGAAAAGCAGCCTTGAAACACTGCCTGGCGTTCCTCACCTAACGCTGCACGTCGGTTTGCCCCACACTGCGACACCAGACCAGATCAAAGACGCAGTTCAAGCGTGGTTGATGCGTCAGGCCAAACGCATTTTTATGGAGCGCCTGAATCACTTTGCGCCCACGTTGAATGTGCATTGGCGCAAGCTCAGTCTGAGCAGCGCAGGTACCCGTTGGGGCAGCGCCAGCGCCGATGGCTCGATTCGCCTGAACTGGCGGCTGATTCACTTCAAGCAGTCCGTCATTGACTACGTTGTCGTGCACGAACTGAGCCACCTGCGCGTGATGGACCACAGCCCGCGTTTTTGGGACACCGTGCGTTCGGTGGTACCCGACTATGCTGAGCTGCGCAGCCAATTGAAGGACGAAGGCGCGCCCAGGTGGTAGCAATTTGATGTTTCGGTTTCTTTTTCGCACCAGAGGTTTGATGTTTACTAAAACTGCAGCTTCGTTTATTTGTTTTTCGCGATTTTTTCTAGCTCTGGTTTATGGGCACAGACCGGCTCACATTTTGTGTATGGCTCTCGGGTTCATGTCCGAGAAAAGGCGGACCTTGCTTCGCGTGCACAAGACCAACTGGTCACAAACACACCACTAGAAGTGATTGAGCGCAACTCTAATTGGTGTGCTGTGCGCTACGGGGCAGGTAAAACTGGCTGCATGGCGTGTAACTTCCTTGGCGCAGCGCATTTGACTCTTGCACAGGCCAGCAAAGAGCCAGCACGGGAATTTTGGGTTGCTCCGTCACCCAATCGGATTGCTGCCTACGGCAAATCTCTGGTGCCCCCACCGCATTTAAAAATGGATGTGATCAGGCAAACATACAAGGTACCGCAAGAAGTACGCTATCCCAAGGTTCCTGAATTTGAAGCAGCCAAAAAGCACCTGCAAGCAGGCGTGGTTCTAAACCCCGCACATGAAATAAATCGTGGCCAACCTGTCGACCTGGCAGGTGTGTTCAAACCGTACCAACTCAAAGCGCCTGTGCCAAAACTGTCGTATTTTTTTAACCCATTCGAGTGTGGCGTTGGCCTCAGAAACTGATGCCGATGGATACGCGGCTGTTGCGCAAAGCAGGGTCTCTATGCAGCAGATAAATGCCAAGCTGCCCACGACATGGCACAACCGGCATAACGGGCCCGAGCCAGAGGGCGTATCCGGGTTTTGGGATGTTGCTGAAGCTACTTTGAGTTTTCAGCCGCCGCTCGGTAGTTACTCCATCGCATCAAACGGGCTTGTTGCTGCCACGGGCATCCGAAAGATTGGTTTCAGTGTGGGTGGGGAAGGTCATTATTGTGGCGGTCAATTTTTAAGTAAATCTTTCCCTGAAGCAACAACGAGCTACCACTCCATGGAAAACTTTGAAGCAACGCCAATAGTTGGCTTTCCGGTCTTCAAAGATTCAACATTGGTTCTTGCGAGTTTTACAACAGACCAACCTTTTCAAAAAAAGTCGGTAAATAGTCGCTCGCATCGAAAGACGATGGCTATCACTAAACTTAGCGACGATAAAACTGACCTTAAATTACTTGAAACCTTGAAACCTTGAAACCTTGAAACCTTGAAGCCAGAAGCCAGAAGCCAGAAGCAGTTTTTATGAGATTGATCTGGATAAGGACGGTGTAGCTGATATTGTCATGCTTATCGTACCGACCAGCATCGGAAGCGTTAGTGGTGGACTTATGCAAAGCCAACGTTGGTTTGTCAACATTAATGGCCAATGGTTTAATGCCGGTGAATATCTAGATGAAGATTGCACTTAGCCAGCTTTTTTTGGCCACACCGTCATCAACGCTGCCAAAAAGAATGCTTCAGCAAGTACTTCAACCCCTTCCTCCAGCTCAGCGACAGGTGATGGCATGGATGTTTGGTCGACCAAAATTGAGAACAGACCAATACCAATT
>JAYVEE010000031.1:0-2122 GCA_043749005.1 Polaromonas sp.
GAGCTGTCTGTGGCTGCTGCATCCGCAGGCTTGGTGCCTGGGTTTGTTCCGTTAGCGGTTGACGCCGTGACAGTCGTGGTGTTCACCACACCAGCAGCAGCGCCAGAAGGCGCAATCACCTTATCAAAAATAGTGATCGCCTGACCAGGTGCCAAACCACCCACAAGCACCGTATTCAATCCGCTGGCAGGAACGACAGGGTCACCCGCATCAAGTACACCGTTGTTGTTACTGTCGTAGTACTGGACCGAAGTGAATCCAGGCTGCGAGTTAGCTGAAGGCAGCGTAATTGTTGACAGTGTTCCATTACCTTCGGTCACATTACCGGTGTTGCGCAAGGTGTGGCTATAGACAACTGAGCCTCCAGGAAACACTTGCCCGGTGTTATTTGGTGTAAAGGTCAAGGACCGCACGGCATTCACAGTCACAGCATCATGAATTCGGTCTGATGCACCGCTCGACGCAGACAAAGCCCGGAAATACAAGTCGGAAGTGCCTGCTGCAAAACCAGCCGGAACTGAGACAGCCGCACAAACCACTGAATTTGCGTTTGCAGCGACAGATGGAGTGGTTGTAATGGTGCCACCGGTGGTGGTGGTGCAATTACCAGCGCCGCCGTCAGCACGGAATGTAACCGTCCAACCAGCCGGAAGGGTCTGGCCGGCGAACGATGAATCTGTACTTGCAGTCAGACCATATGAGTCGGCGACCGGGCCAGTGTTCTTGGTCACGAGGATAAACGTCGTGATGCCGCCCGGATTGGTCAAATTCGTTACTTGGGCTGCTGCCTCAGGACCAGCGTTCGTTCCCAACGCGCCAGCAACACCAGCCGCAGCGTTGTTTGTTAAGTCAACACTCGCAGCAGTCACCGCCGTTAGCGTGTCAACGCCGGTTGCGGACTTGGTCGGGTCAAAAGTGGATGTCGCTGTCACGTTAACAGTGAACGGACCCCCTGAAGCGGTTGCCGGCAATACAGCCTTGACCACCACGTTGTAAGTCGAAGCGGCAGTCGCACCGGCAGGAAGTGGCCCGGTGTCAGGAATACCGTCGCCGTTCGTGTCCACCAGTGGGGTAACACCATCAGATTTGTAAAGCACAAAGCTGGTACCAGGTGGAAAGTTACCGGGTGATACCGTGATGTTGAAGCTGTCAGTTCCGTTACCAGTGTTGGTGACCGCATTGGTGAACAAAACGGTTGTGCCGGGGTTACCGCTTGCAACCGTGGAATTGCCGATCGTAACGCTCGCGCTCTGGGTGACGCTAAAAGGCACTGTGTTGGACGTGCCTGTTACTGTGGTGCCAGAACCATCGTTGTAGGCGACAGCAGCGGTGTTATTGACAACGCCAGGTGCAGTTCCACCAGTCACACTGACCTGGAAACTGATGGTGCCGGATTGGCCAGGCGCGACCTGCGCCAGCGTCGCCGTCGCAGTACCAGCGGTGAAGTCATAAGCGATCGTGTTGGGCGCAGTACCTTGCGCGCCGTCTATCGCATCAGTCAAAGCCGTGGCGCCAAGTACGCTCCAGCGGGCTGAACCAGCGACGTAGGTCAGACCAGCGGGGATCGCATCAGTGACCTTGACAGCTGTCGCAGTGCTGTTACCGGTGTTGGTGTAAGTCAACGTGTAGGTATAAGGGCCGCTTCCTGATGCGCCGGAGTTGGCGCTCACCGACTTGGTGAAGTTAATCACTGCATTACCAGTGACAGTTGTGGTGTCGGTGTTGAATGCTGTCTGCGCTGGTGTGAATCCGCTTGCGCCGGTCACCGTGAGGTTGTTCGTCTGCGTAGACGTAGCCGTGCTCGGTACAGTCCCAGCTGCAATAAATTTAAAGGTCGAACCCGAAGCAATCGCACCTGTCGACGTGATCGCAGGACCGGTTGGCAAACCGGAGCCATTGTCGGCAAAAATCGCAATACCCGTCAGATTGAATGCCGAACCAGCTGCGTTCACTGCCGACAAGCCAAATGTGTCTACACCATTCCCGGTGTTGGTCAAAGTGTGCGGGTAGTAAACCGTGCTGCCCACCGAAGCCGACTTTGCACCGTTAGCGGTCAGCGTCAGGCTGGCAACCTGCTGCACCGTAGTTTGAACCGTGTTGGAGGTCACCGTGCGATTGACGC
>JAYVEE010000032.1:0-2119 GCA_043749005.1 Polaromonas sp.
TTCCAGCTCTTGTGTTAGCCGCCTGACGGCCTCATCACGGTCAGAATCGAGCCGTGTCAGCTCTTTTTGCCTGGCCTCGACTTGTGGTTGCTGGCGCTTGTCAATAGACAAGGGTAAATCAAAGGTCAGTTGCGCTGATACAAAATCGCTGTAAGCCGGACCACGTTTTCCGTACCTGACGCTCCAGCTCCAGTCACCACTTTTTGCAGCCTCGGCCTCGCGCAGATCTGCATCGGCCATGGCTCTCACAGGAATCAAGGCGGCAATCTCGGGACTGCGCTCAATATTGGCCTGCAGATACGCACGATCAACGGTTAATTGAGGCAGCTCGCCCAGCTGTCGGGACGCCTGGCCCTCACCCGTCCAGCGGCGCAACGTGGCGTGGGCATGGTGCGTGTCGCGCAACAGCTCGTCTTTCCTGTCGTTCAATGCCATGACCTCCAGTTTTATAGCGGTAAAGTCAGCAGGTGCGATTTTCCCCGAGGCCACTTGCGCGCTGGCTGTCGCCTGCATCAGGTCTTGCTGAGTCATCAATTGCTCAAAAAGCTGTAGACGTTTGCCAGAAAAGTACGCAGCCAGCCAGGCCAGACCTGCTTCTCGCCGTACCGCAAATTGCTCCAGCTGCAGCAGTGCCTGGTCGCGTTCGGTGCGGGCGAATGCTGCATCCGTACGCGCCAAGCGCTTGGCATTGTTGGGCATGTCTTGCGTCCAGCCAATTTGCCGCTGCGTGAAGTTGTCACGGGTCAGACTGCCACGGTCTGGGCCGTTGATGGGCAGGCTGTCAATACCGACAGAAAGCTTTGGGTCCGGCAATTCAGCCGCGCTGGTTTGAAGCGCTTTTGAACCTGACAGGCTGGCCGCGCGTGCTTGCAACGTTGGCGCTCGATGCGCTGCTGCAAGTAAAGCAGCGTCAAAACTTAAGCCCTGTGCTGACAGGTTGCTACCAAAATAACAAAAAAAACAGGCGACACCGTATCGGTACAAGCGCGTTGGCACAAATAAAAACATTCCGAACTCCTGGGTAAAAGGAGACCTTGCGGTCTGCCACACAGCAAGCGTCTACAGACTTTTTAAAGACGCACCTTGGGTAGGGTGGGTCAGGAAATCGGAGGTTTGAGACCGGATGCGCTGCTGGCGCTGCTGAAACTGGCGCTTAATGTCAGCGGGGAAGTGTGCCGCGCAAATGGGCTGGCTGCCCAGGTTGCATGCATCAGGTTGACCACAGTCAGGCACAGCTCACAGGTGTCGCAACCACCACAGGATGTTGCTGCATCGTCAGCTGATGGCTGTGAGTGCATCGCGCAGTCGACGGGCATGGCTGTCTGATTGCTGACGTTGGCCATTTTGGCTTGCATCGCTGCAGTCGCTGCTATGTCCACAGCCATGATATTGCCAGCCCAGCCGCGCAAAGGCAGCAGGACAAGCATCAGGGCAATCAAGAGAAAACGCGTGAAGCAGGGCATTTGTCAATGATACGAGAAAAATCAATAAGTTCAATCTATCCTACGCAATATTGGCCTGATGCCTGACATCGCTTCATAAAAAAAATTATCACCATGACGATTTGCGTGGTGGTAACCATTCACTCTATTGATCAGACTTTGAATGATGAATTTAAGCAATATTTTCAACGCAACTCGCACGGCTTTTGTCACAGCTACTTTGGGGTTATGCATTGGTGCAGTCAATGCCCAGTCGACTGCGCCCATGCCCAATGACAACGTCAAACCCATGCCTGCTGACATCGTCAAACCCATGCCAAAAGCCGGGATGGACATGAAGCCGGGCATGGAAATGAAGCAAGGCATGGACATGAAGCAAGGCATGGACATGAAACCCATGATGGCAGACATGCAGGACAAGATGATGGCCATGAAGCCTACGGGCAACATCGACGTCGACTTTGCAATGATGATGCGCGTGCATCACCAGTCCGCCATCACCATGGCCGAGGCGGAGCTACAAAATGGCAAAGACCCGCAAATGCGCGCGATGGCCAAAGACATCATTCGCACTCAGAAAAAGGAGATTGCCGCTTTTGACAAATTTTTGGCTAATCGGGGCGACGCCAGTATGAAGATGGGCGAGCGAGGCATGCAAATGAAAAAATAGGGGACGC
>JAYVEE010000033.1:0-2118 GCA_043749005.1 Polaromonas sp.
TATCAGCGTGGCGGCGCATCCTGGTACGGCCCGGGCTTTCACGGCAAACGCACCGCCAGCGGTGAGCGTTACGATATGAATGCCATGACTGCTGCCCACCGCACCCTGCCGTTTGGCACTTGGGTGCGGGTTCACAGCCTGGTCAACGGACGCGAGGTCGATGTGCGTATCACCGACCGCGGCCCGTTCATCAGAAGTCGGGTGATCGATCTGAGCCGGGGGGCGGCTGGGGCACTTGGCATGCTGGGTTTGGGGTTTAAGGAAGTGGTGCTGTCAGTGCCGGATACCCTCCCGGCAGTTGCCCCTGCTGTGGTGAAGCTTTCTTCAGTTCCGGTGAAAAGACGTAGTGTAGATCGGCGGGCAGCCAAGCTTCAGATAGGCCAAATAGGGCCTTCAGCCCCTTGAAACTGGGTGAAAGGTTCCTTGACCGGTAGCCAATCAGGACCACCTGGCATTTTTGTAAAACTGAAGGGGTGCGGGTATCTGCTGGCCCACGATGCGCTGACGCAACCAGGACAAACTGCACTTGATGTCTTAACGGCTGCCCAGATGTAGCGTTACCGCCAGGGCGCCGCCGCGCTGCTCGCTTGCGCGACGGCAAGAATGAAGGTGTAATCTGGCCTTGGACCCATGCAGCCGCTTTTCAGATGTCTGCCACGCTGCGCTGTTGCTGTTAAAAAGCTAAGAATTCATTGCGCCATATCAAAAACCGATAACGCCGTCAGGCGCATGATGATTCTTTCATTAGACTGGACCTTCATCCATGGACAAACAACTCGTCGCTACCCTGCAGCAGGCGCTGCTGCTTCAACGCACCAATTTGATGGATCAGATTACATATTTGCGCGGCGCAAACGTGGGCCGTGCCGAAGCATCAGCAGACCATTTCGGCCAATCAGAAGATAGTCGGGCACAAACAAATACCGCACGCGATCTGGAGCTGGCGCTGGACGCACGGGAAACCACTGAACTTGCTGCAGTTGATGCGGCACTAGGACGCATCAAAAGTGGAAGCTATGGTCTGTGTGAGGTGTGCGGTGTTGGTATTGCAGTTGCGCGCCTTGTTGCAGCTCCTGAAGCTGAGCGCTGTATTGATTGTCAGGAGAAAAGCGAGCTTGGCCGCGCTGGGTCGCCCAGCGCCTGATGCAGACGGTCGCAGCGCTCAGTTGCCGCTGTCCAGCATGAAACCAGCATTTCGATCTTGCGCCAACAACGCCACCATTTGCGGCAATGCCAGCTGCAATTGCGCTTTGAGCGTGTGCGGCGGATTGATGATGAACATTCCGCTGGCTGGCAATCCAGGCCGAACAACATCGCCGTCGTCATCCGTTGTCAATTTGCTGGACTTGACGGTCAAAACTGCGTTTAACCAAGGCCGGGCAGCTTTGACAGCCAGCGTTTTCAGCTTGCGCGGCAAATCGTGCGCTTCAGGTCGGGGGATGACCGGGTACCAGACGACGTAGGTACCTGTCGCAAAACGCTTCACAGCATCCGTCATGCAGACGCTGACCCGGGCATAGTCGCTTTTCATTTCATAACTCGGGTCACAAAACACCATGGCTCGGCGCGATGGCGGCGGCAAAAAAGTTTTGAGGGCTTCAAAACCATCTTCACAAGCCACGCTAACTTGCCGGCCTGCACCCAGTTGCGCAATGTTGCCAGAAAGTGATTTAAAGTCCGTCGGGTGTAATTCAAACAGTTTGAGTTTGTCGCGGCCTTCCAAAAACTTCTGAGTAATAAATGGTGAGCCCGGGTAGATCTTCAGGTGGCTTGAATCGCCTGTTTCAACAAACTTTGGGTTAAGGCCGCGTAATACATCGGCGTAATCTTGCAAAGCAGGGCAAAAATCGGTAGGAGCAATAACTTTATTTGCTTCTTTTTTAGGAGCTGCTTGAACTGGTATCTGTTGGTTTGACGGCTTATTTGATGCCTGAAATAACCTGAAAACTCCGTCTTTGGCCTCACCGCTAGTTTCGGTGTAATCACCATCGAGCCGGTACAGCCCAGCGCCTGCGTGGGTGTCGATCACGCTCAGAGCGGTGTCTTTGCCGCACAGGTATTTGCACAGCGCTGTCAAGACGGTGTGTTTGAGGACATCGGCATGATTGCCGGCGTGAA
>JAYVEE010000034.1:0-2113 GCA_043749005.1 Polaromonas sp.
CGCGAGGTTTGCAACCTGTGGCAAATCGCCACCGACACCAGCACCAGCGCCAAAAAAAGATAGTAGTACATCGATACAGAATTGACCGCAAAGCCAAAAAAGGTGTGGTCAACCCCCAAATCAAAACCAAAGAAGGTGATGGAGTCAATCTGGTTGATGCCCTTCGGGCCGTTGGTAATGTTGACAGGCCTGTCGAGGTTATTCAAGAACACGCGGATGATTTCGCCGAAGCCAAGCGTGACAATCGCCAAGTAGTCGCCGCGCAGCTTCAGGGTGGGTGCGCCCAGCAAAATACCAAACAAGCCCGCTAAGCCGGCGGCAAGTGGAATGACGAGCCAGATGGGCAGATGCAAGCCTTTGGGAAAGGCCTCGGCAATGAACGGAAAAGCCTGCGCAAGATGTGGTGAGCCCAGCAACGCAGCAAGATAAGCACCAACTGCAAAAAAGGCAACGTAGCCCAAGTCGAGCAGGCCGGCATAGCCGACCACAATATTCAGGCCGAGTGCTAGCAGCACGTACAGCAGGGACATGTCCAAAATGCGCACCCAGGCGTTGCCGCCTTGTTGCAGCAACAAAGGCAAGGTGATCAGGCCGACGCCAATCAGAATATATTGAATCAGTTTGTTGGATTTCATTATGTTGCGTCTTTCAATGTGTTCAAGTAGCTAGCTCTCAAGCCCTGTCCGCCACACGTTCACCCAGCAAACCCGATGGGCGCAACGTCAACACAATAACCAGCACCGTAAATGCCAGAATGTCTGAGTACTGGCTGCCCAGCACACCCCCCGTGAGTGGCGCCAGATAACCTGCGCCAATCGACTCAATCAAGCCCAACAAAATGCCTCCCAGCACAGCGCCGCCCAAATTGCCAATACCACCCAGTACCGCTGCGGTAAAGGCTTTAAGGCCAGGCAAAAAGCCCATGGCGTGCTGCACCGTACCGTAGTTGGACGCATACATCACACCAGCCAACGCCGCCAGAATTGCACCAATGATGAACGTGGCGGAAATTACCGTGTCTGGACGTACACCCATCAGGGCGGCGACTCTCGGATTCTCAGCCGTGGCACGCATGGCCCGGCCCAAGCGGGTGTAATGCACCAGCCACATCAGCACGGCTAACGACACGGCCGTCGCACCCAAAATAAACACCTGCGTCACGGTGATCACCGCGCCGGCAACTTGAATCGGCTCAGACGGCAATAGCGTGGGGTAAGACTTGTAGTTGGGCTTCCAGATAATCATGGCCAGCGTTTGCAGGAGCAAAGACATGCCGATGGCGGTAATGAGCGGCGCCAGCTTTGGCGCGTTACGCAAAGGCCGATAGGCGATTTTTTCGATCGTGAAATTAAGCGCTGCGCAAACGACAAAGGCGATCAGCATGGAGATCAGCAAAATCAACCAGCCTGGCGTGCCAGGCATAGACGTCTGCATGACGCCGATGATGGTCCAGCTGGTCAGTGCCCCTACCATCAGCACCTCGCCGTGAGCAAAATTGATCAGGTTAATGATGCCGTATACCATCGTGTAACCCAGCGCAATCAGGGCGTACATGCTGCCCAGAACCAGACCATTGATGATCTGTTGCAGTAATATTTCCATAAACCATGTCTCCCAAAAACAGAATCAAAACAAACCGCCAAGCACAACATTAGCAAAAAGCCCACCTTGAAAGCTGAAGGTGGGCTGGTGGCCGAATTGTAATTAAGAAGCCTAGCGAGAATCGCGCCAGAATGCTGGTTTTCGAGGGGTTTACCCTTAAGATTTTTTTGCGTCAGAAAAGTTTTAATATTTCATTAGGCCGACTAATAAAGTCCAGCTTTAGTCTCAGCGTTTAATGAAAGCGGTGCTCCTGTCCGAAAAGGCTTGAAGGTGTTGCAAGCTTACTTCGAGGTCGAATTTTTGGATCGCAGCGCTTGTAATTTTTCAGCTATTTTGAGCTCTAGCCCACGCGCTACAGGCCGGTAAAAAACAGGGGTGCTCATGCCATCAGGAAAATAATTTTCTCCCGCTGCAAAGCCGTCTTCCTCATCATGCGCGTAACGGTAGTTTTTGCCGTAGTCCAGCGCTTTCATGAGTTTGGTGGGTGCGTTGCGCAGGTGCATGGGCACAG
>JAYVEE010000035.1:0-2111 GCA_043749005.1 Polaromonas sp.
GCCAGACTCAGGCCAGCCAGTTCAGTGACCCATGCAAGCGCCAAGGTGACCAGCAGCAGGTTTAAAACGAACAGCTCTTCACTTTTGCGCCGCGCCACGATCGTCAGCCACCAGCGCATCACCCGCTGGCCGCCTGTCAGCAGCAAGCCGACCAGTACGGTCGCCTTCAAAGCAGCAATCGCCAGCGCGGTAAACAGCGTGTCGGCGGGTGAGCCGAGCGCAGGAATCAACACCAGCAGCGGCACCACGGCCAAGTCCTGAAACAATAACACGCCCATGATGCGCTTGCCGTGCTCCGACTCCATCTCCAGCCGCTCAGACAGCAGCTTGACAACAATCGCCGTGCTGCTCATGGCAATTGCGCCCGACAAGGCCAGCGCGGTTTGCCAATTCATCTTCCACAGCGTGGGTGCCATGCTGGCCAAAAAAAGGGATCCGAGTGTGGCCAGCACAACTGTCAAAACCACCTGCAACAATCCCAGGCCGAAGACGTGACGGCGCATCGAGCGCAGCTTGGGCAAGTTAAATTCCAGCCCGATAACAAACATCAAAAAGACCACGCCAAACTCGCCCAGGTGGCGCACGCCATCGGCATTGTTTGACAGCGCCAGTGCGTGCGGCCCAATGACCACGCCAACTGCCAGATAGCCCAGCATGGGCGGCAGCTTGAGCCAACGAAACAGCGTCACCCCCAGTACGGCGGCCAGTAAATACAGCAAGGTGAGTTCAAGCGCGCTCATGCTTTGATGTTAAACGCGTTGCCTCAAGGTGGAAGGTACTCCGTCTATAGAATACTTCCATGAGTTTTGATGTAACCTTCTTTGACCCTGAAAGTGCGCAGGCATTGGCGCGTAAGACATTTGAGATTGAAGCCGCAGCCGTCCTTGGCCTGGCGGGTCGCGTCGGATCAGAGTTTTCAGACGCGGTTCGAATCATGCTGGCCTGCCAGGGCCGCGTGGTGGTGATGGGCATGGGCAAAAGCGGCCACATCGGGCGCAAGGTGGCGGCAACGCTGGCATCTACCGGCACGCCCGCGCTGTTTGTTCACCCCGCGGAAGCCAGCCACGGTGATTTGGGCATGATTACTCCACAAGATGTGGTGCTGGCTATTTCCAACAGCGGCGAAAGCGCAGAATTTACGGCGATTTTGCCAGTGCTCAGCCGCCAGGGCGTGCCACTCGTGGCAATTACTGGTGGTGCGCAATCCACTTTGGCAAAGCAGGCCCAGGTCACGCTGGACAGCAGCGTGGCGCAAGAGGCATGCCCCTTGAATTTGGCGCCCACCGCCAGCACTACCGTGCAGTTGGCCATGGGCGATGCACTAGCTGTCGCGCTGCTTGATGCGCGCGGTTTTAAAAAAGATGACTTTGCCCGCTCGCATCCGGGAGGCGCGTTGGGCCGCAAGCTGCTCACGCATGTCAATGATGTGATGCGGCGCGGTGATCAAGTGCCGTCGGTCGCGCTGGACGCAAGCTTTAGCGTACTCATGCGGGAGATGAGCGTCAAGGGTCTGGGTTCATCGGCAGTGATCAATGTATCGGGTGAAGTTCTGGGCATTTTTACGGATGGGGATTTGCGTCGATTGGTTGAAACCGGTGTTGATCTGCGCAGTCTCAAAGCCAGCGACGTGATGCGCCCCACCCCGCGTACCGTGCGTGCCGATGCGCTGGCGGTTGAGGCCGTTGCGCTGATGGAGCAGCACAGCATTACCAGCGTGCTGGTGGTGGATGCTTCAGGCAAATTGTGCGGGGCACTGAACAGTAACGACTTGCTGCGGGCGAAGGTGATCTAGTGAAGCCTATTGTTCCCACGCTCAACTTCCCGCCTGAGCTGCTGCTCAATGCCCAAGGCATAAAGGTCGCTTTTTTTGACGTTGACGGCATACTGACAGATGGCGGCCTGTACATGTCTGAACACGGTGAAACCCTCAAACGCTTTAACACCCTTGATGGTCATGGTTTGAAAATGCTGCAAAAAGTCGGTATCACCCCCGTTGCTATTACCGGCCGGGACAGCTTGGCTCTGCGCACGCGATTGGCCGCGCTGGGCATTACCCATGCCCACTACGGCACTGATGACAAATATCCCGCAGCTGATGCCACGCTAAAGAC
>JAYVEE010000036.1:0-2099 GCA_043749005.1 Polaromonas sp.
TGCGAAACGGTTTTACCAATGTGGTGAACCTTGACGGCGGCATTGCCGCCTGGGCTCTGGAGCTGGACCCCCGCATTGCGCAATATTGATATTGATTTACTTATTCAGGACCTTTATGACGCCACACACCGAGCGCAAAGCTATACCCCGGTTGATTTCCGTTGCCGTCGCCTTGGCGCTGCTGGCCATCAATGCGCAGGCACAAAATCTGGTCGAGCTCTACGACTCAGCGCGTGCATTTGATGCCAGTTACCAGTCAGCCCGACTTCAGTACGACGCCAACCTGGCTAAAGCTGACCAGGCGCTCGCGGGCATTTTGCCAACAGCAGGTTTGAATATGGGTGCATCGCGCACCAGGTTTAACAACACCAATCCGGTAGCAGACCGCAGCTTCAACACGCAAAACGCCACGTTCACGGCGTCTCAGCCCCTGTACCGGCCCGCCAACTGGGCCACTTATGAGCAGGGCTTGAAACAGGTTGATTTGGCCAGAGCGGTGCTGGACGCAGCCGAGCAAGACCTGATAGTGCGCTCAAGCCAGGCTTACTTTGATGTGCTGGCGGCTCAGGACACACTGGCATTTGTCAGCGCGCAAAAAACTGCGGTGGCCGAGCAACTGGCGTCTGCCAAGCGCAATTTTGAAGTGGGCACATCCACAATCACCGACACGCGTGAAGCACAGGCCCGGTTCGACCTGGTCACGGCGCAAGAAATAGCCGCCGATAATGAATTACGGGTCAAGAAACTTGCACTTGACACGTTGGCTGGCAAAACCGATGCCCAGCCCAAAAGTCTTGTGGTACCTACAGCGTTGCCACCGGTTGTGCCGCAAGATGTCAATGCCTGGGTTGATCAATCGGCGCTGCTTCACCCCACGGTGCGGCAGGCGCAAAGCGGACTGGAAATTGCCGAACTGGAAGTCAACAAGGCTGAGGCCGGCCATAAACCAACCCTGGATGTCAACGCCAGTTACGGCGCCACCCGCAACCCGTCTGGCTCAATCCTAAGCACGTTGAACTCCAGAAACAACAACGCCACGATTGGTCTGGCATTTAACCTGCCGCTATTTGCAGGTTTTGCCACACAAAACCGCATCAAGGAAACGCTGTCCCTTAAAGACAAAGCGCAAAGCGATCTGGAAGGTGCCAGGCGTACCGTCGCGTTGGCCACTCGCACTGCCTTTTTTGGTGTGCAGTCCGGTCAGGGCCAGGTCAAGGCGCTTGAAGCAGCAGAGCTGTCAAGCCAAAGCGCGCTGGACGCCAACAAACTGGGCTATCAGGTCGGTGTGCGCATCAACATTGACGTGCTCAATTCGCAAAGCCAGCTGTTCCAGACCAAACGTGATTTGGCTCAAGCACGCTACAACGTGCTGTTGGGCGGTTTGCGGCTACGTCAGGCCAATGGCACATTAAGCCCGACCGATTTATTGATCATCAACTCGTTGCTGGCCAAATAGCTGGCAACGTCGTGTCTGCTGGTGATTTTTGCGCCCTTTCGTTCTCCACGTTAATTCTTGATTGCTGTCGCCAGTCATCCTGAGACATATCGCACACTGACGCCTGGCAACCCGCTTGCAACATGCAAAGCCGACACTAGAGTTGATCGACACCAACAGAGCGCCAGAGTCACAGCGGCAAGCAACAACATGGCACCTATCTTTAGTGAAACAAAGCTGCAAATTGCAGCCTAAACAGTGTTTGCAGCCGTGCTGGCATTGGCTTTCAGTGCTACTGCTGTCCATGCCCAGGTCACTGGTGCCGGTTCTACGCTGGTCCATGACCTGGTCCGTGACCTGGTCTCTGGCTGGGCTACCCAATACGGCCCAGCCTCCGGCGGCGTAACGTATGAAGGGGGCGGCTCATCTGTGGGAGTTTCGCGCGCCATCGAGCAAAGCGTGGATTTTGGTGTCACTGATGTGCCCATGACCGCCGCCGCCCTGCGCCAGGCTGGCCTGCGCCAGGTGCCGCTGGCAGGTGCTGCAGTGGCGGTGATTGTGAATTTGCCTGAGCTCGGTAAACAAGCCATCAAGTTGAACGGCGACATTCTGGCGGACATTTACCAGGGCACGATCATGCAGTGGAATCACTCTCAAATTGTCG
>JAYVEE010000037.1:0-2098 GCA_043749005.1 Polaromonas sp.
AGTAGTGTCAGTAATGACCGCAGCATGCAGCGGGCGTAGACTGCTAAAAATGTTATCGGTAGTTTTATCTTGTGTTCGTTTTGGAGTGCTGTCAGCCTCTTTGATTGGCCTGCTGGACGTTGCCCATGCCACCGAGGATGCAGCGAAGCCTGTCTCTTACAAGTTTACGGCTGGGCACTATCAACTATCTGGTGGTGGCTTGCCTGCTGCCGCTGGACTGGACCTTAATTTGCGTGCCACCGGCCGCTTTGGCAATGCGTGGCTGGGCTGGTATGGCTCACCATCGCAAGATGTCAGACAAGTGCGTGCTGGCTGGGACAGCGCTTACAAGCTGGGCTTTGTGCGCGTTATACCGTCACTTCAAATCGCCTCGGGCGGATTTATCGGCGGCAGTGTGTTTCTGGAGGCGGGCGACACTTGGTTTGCTGGCGTAGGCGCAGGTCGCACTAACTTGCGCAACTACGCCAATTTGAACTTTGACCCGAACGACGCATTGATGCTGTCCGGCGGTTACCGCTGGGCTGACAACCACTCGCTTGCGCTTCAAATCGTGCGCGACAACCGCTTGAACCCCGATCAGCAAAATGTGCACCTGGTGTATCGCACTCCCATCAATGGCAGCGACCGCCTGACTCTGGATCTGCTGCAAAAAAAGGGGTTGGTGGCCGGGTTGCCGATTAGCCGCACTGGGCTATCGGTCGGATACGATTGGCCAAGTTATTTTGTGCGCGCGGCTTGGGATCCGCAGGTTAACTTTACTGCGCAGGACATGTTGCGCTTGTCAGTTGGCACAAGGTTTTAATCAGTCCTGCCTAAAGCGCGATGTAGCGCAGCCCCCGCACACCGCGCCAATGTAGCAGGCCACGAGGGCCGCAGCCTTGCCTGCGGGGAGCACGTACCACCACAATCAACCCGGCCATTACACCGGCCTGTTCACGCCGATACGCGAGCTGATGGTTGAGATAAGCACCGCGTGTAAACGCGGCTATGGGTTAGGGCGCTTCAGTTTCAATCTGGCCGGTGGCCGCTGCGAGGCCTGCCAGGCCACGGCGTGGTCAAGATCGAGCTGCCATTTTGGCCAAAGTGTTTGCGCCCAGTTATATCTCTAAAGGCATGCACCACAACCGCGAGACGACTGAGGTACGGTACAAAAGCAAAAACATAGCGCAAATCCTCAACATCAAGGTCAAACCGGCTGCCGAATTCTTCAAAGCGGTGCCGAAGATGGTACGCAAGCTGCTCAATCTGTTGGATGTTGGCCTGAGTTACATCAAGCTATGTCAAGCTGGCCCTGCAGCTGTCCAAACCGGATACTTTCCGCACGCTTTACACACCTGACGAGCCTACCGCCGGCCTGCATTTTGGCCACCACCCACCATTAAAAAAGGAACAGCCTGGCGTAACGTTTTCATTTCAAAAAACCTGAAATTTCAAACAACGTTTCTTCTGGCGCCTCTGTCATCTGATGGTGACCAACTGCCAGGCTGACTACTTTAAAATTTTTTCCTGCACTTTTCGCTTTTTCTATCAGCGTGTTTGCTGCTTTGGCCTGCGTCATCTGATCTTGAGCGCCCAGCAAAAACAGCACGGGGCAGGTGATTTGGCTGATGGCCGCTTCACCGTTGGCATAGTCGTCACACGCTTTGAAGCCCCGATGAAACACGTTAACTTGTGTATTGCTGGCCAGTACGCGGCGGCCCAGTGCCATACTGGCACCGAACACCCATGTGCCTGGGCCAAGTGCTGATGGTGGAGCACTCAACGTACTGCGAGAGAACACGTTGATCATTTTGAGTGCAGCCATCGGATTGTTCAAAGACGATTCGAGCAATGCAGGCGACACCTTCATCGGGAAAGCCGTGCCCACCAGCACGAGGTGCGTGATACGGGCGCCAAGTTTTGAAGCCGCTTCAAGCGCAATCAGTGAGCCCCAGCTATGCCCTACCAGCGCAGCTTTTTCAACGCCTGCAGCGTCAAGCAATGCAGCAATAAACGTTGCGCCTTCTTCAACACTAACAGGCGCTTCACCGTCGCTTTTGCAGTGCCCGGGCAGATCAATAGCCAGCACGTTCCAGCCATGGTTGGCCATATAACGGCT
>JAYVEE010000038.1:0-2096 GCA_043749005.1 Polaromonas sp.
TCGCGCAAGCGGTAAATCTCACCATCACTGCCCCCCGGACTGACAAAACGGCGAATGATGGTCATGTTATTGACTGGCGCACTCGTCGCCTCCAGTGCAGCAATTCTATTTTCTAGTTTTAGCATTTTGCTTGCTCTCCAGTGCTGCAATGCGGGCGGTCAATTCATCAAGTTCGGTTACACGTGCCAGCGTGCCAATAGCACCGAGCAGCGCAGCCCCCTGACCTGGGGCTAGTTCACCTGCGGCCACTGATGCGAGTACAGCGCGTCCTTGGTCAGTCAGAGTGCCATCAGGTAAGTTCATTGCCTGTGGCTGTTCTGCGGCCTTTAACGGGGCTACAGCACGCTCCAGCAGCAGTCGGGCAGCACCCACATCACCATCAAGGGCGCGGGCCATCATGGCAGTCAGCAGGTCAGGCACGCGCTCGGCAATGGCGGCACGAATCGCAGCCACTTCGCCTGTGCCTGGCGTGCGTCCTTTTGGATTGCCACTTTCGCCCGGTTTCCAGCGTCCCGGCGGCTTTTTCTTTTCTGTAGTCATGCTTGCACTTCCTTTGCTTTATCAGGCTGTAAATTTTTTCTGATGTTGGTCATAACTTTTGTGGATAAGTTTTTTTGAAGTGATTTAGCAAGTCAGCTTGCAGGTGTAAAGGTGTAGCCAGGCATTCAAGGCGCATCAGGCCACGATCAGCCGGGCTGTCATTGAAGTGGTCACAAGCACGCATAGCGGCTTTCACAAGCGCGTCAGTGGTTGCCTTTGCATCGCGCAGCAGAGCCACTATTTCGGCTTTGTTGGCCCGAACTAACTCACGCTGGGTGTCGTGCAACTTGCTGGACGGGCTTACTGCTAGGCGGTCGTTATCCACCAGACTGACAGAAAATCCTTGCGCCCAAAGCACTTCCAGGATTGACGCGGCGGTCATTAAAGAACCTCCGAATCAGAATTTTCAGTTTCACCGTGCGAACTATGCGAACTATGCGAACTTTCAATACTGGCGTGGCTTTGCGGCTGATTTTCATCATTGCTAACTAAGCTAACTATGCGAACTATGCGAACTAACCCAACATCATGAGTAGATTTTTCGCTTTGTTCGCATTGTTCGCGAACACCACAATCAGTCGCTATCCCGCTTAGGTGTTGATTGTTCGCTTTGTTAGCTTTGTTCGCGTTGCAAAGCCGATAAGTCTTTGAAGGCCGTCCGGGGGAACTACGATCCTCATGCACTTCAATGGCGGGCGGGTTGCTTTGAAGTAATTCGTCAAGCGCTATATCAATCCGCGTCTTTGCTACATGCCCATGAAAACAACTAATGGTTATCTCTGTTCGTGTAGCCTCCCCACGGTCTTTTAGGAACTCCAAAATTTTCACGGCGGTGGTATTTGTTTCAGCCGTCGCAGCTTCGTCTGAGGCGCTAGCGAAAATGAATTTCACGCTATCCACGGAGTAACGCACCCAGGCTAGCGCGGCATTGATATGCACCAATTGCACTTCATCCGTCAAGTCACACAAGGCAAACAACATTGCCAAACGAAGCAGCATTGGTGCGCGACGCTCGATCAGTGCCGTGATGCGCTCCCCTGCACTGTTGTCGTTTAGCTCGGTGTGATAAAGCCCTTCGTAGCGTTTTCGTGCATCAGACGATAGGCTCACGCGCATGGTGTCCTTGTCAACCCATCGCGTCGCATTGCAAAACTCCAGCACCTCCAAAACACGCACAGCTAACGCGTCTACTTCAGTTTGTGGGGTAGCCACAGGGAAAGCCAGCGACTTTGTTTTTTCAGCCCAAAACATCATGAAGCGGTTTGCAAAGCCATTGGTCAACTCACGCGAAGCCATCAGACCATGTAACTCACCCGGCGTTATCGCAGCGGCCAGGCTTACATGTGGGTCTGTAGCCCATAGGCGGTTAGTTTTGGTCGCTGGCTTCAAACTCACGCCGTCCCAGCAGTCGCGAAGTGCAGAACTCAAGGTGTTCCCATCGCGCTTGCTTTGCATCAGGATATTGGCGAACTCGCTTTCGATCACCATCAGGCGTTTGTCAAGAATTGCATCAACCTCGTTTTTGCCCTCGGTGTACCCATCGTGAATCAAGTAAA
>JAYVEE010000039.1:0-2091 GCA_043749005.1 Polaromonas sp.
TGTCTAACGGCCCGACGCTGGCTTTTAAAGACATGGCGATGCAGTTGCTCGGCAATTTGTTTGAGTACGAACTGGCGCGGCGCGGGGAAGAGTTGAACATCTTGGGTGCGACGAGCGGTGACACGGGCAGCGCGGCTGAATACGCTATGCGCGGCAAGCGCGGCGTTCGTGTGTTTATGACCTCGCCGCAAGACCGTATGAGTCCATTTCAGCAGGCGCAAATGTTTAGCCTTCAAGACGCGAACATTTTCAATATAGCAATTACGGGTGTATTTGACGACTGTCAGGACATTGTCAAAGCGGTGTCGAATGACTTGGATTTCAAGCGGAAGTACAAGATTGGGACGGTGAATTCAATCAACTGGGCGCGGCTGATGGCGCAGGTCGTGTACTACTTCGCTGGTTATTTTCAGGCAACGACATCAAGTGCTGAAAAGGTCAGCTTTACTGTTCCTTCAGGCAATTTCGGCAACGTCTGTGCGGGCCACGTCGCCCGCATGATGGGTTTGCCGATTGACCGGCTGGTGGTGGCTACCAATGAGAACGACGTACTTGACGAGTTTTTCCGTACCGGTGTTTACCGTGTTCGCAGCAGCAGTGATACCCACGAAACTTCCAGTCCGTCGATGGACATTTCCAAAGCGTCGAACTTTGAGCGCTTTGTGTTTAACCTCCTTGGTCGTGATGGGACGCAAATCAAGGCGCTGTTTCATGATCAGCTCAACGCCAAAGGCAGCTTCGATTTAAGTGGCAACGAGGCTTTCAAATCAGCAGCCAAAACCTACGGTTTTTTAAGCGGTAAAAGCACCCATGCCGACCGTCTGGCTACCATTCAAAACGTGTACGAGCATTTCAACGACATCATCGACACTCACACTGCTGATGGCGTAAAGGTAGCGCGTGAGCATCTGCAAACGGGTGTGTCCATGATTGTTTTAGAAACCGCATTGCCGATCAAGTTTGCCGAGACGATTGAGGAAGCACTGGGCCAATTGCCGCCACGTCCGGCCAGGTTTGAAGGTATTGAAGCCCTGCCCAAGCGTGTCAAGCTGATGTCAGCTAACGTGACAGACATCAAATCATATATTGCTCAAAATGTGCATTAAATTAGCGTTAAACCCAATAAATACAGGTGCAATCAGCTATTTTATTCATAGCATATTCAAGACACTGAAAGCTGTTCCATGAATGTGGTTGGATTTTCCGGGTACTCCGGCTCAGGCAAAACCACGCTGGTTGAGCAATTGATTCCTTTGCTGAAAAAGCGCGGCTTGCGAGTGTCTGTTGTTAAGCATGCACACCACAGTTTTGATATTGACCATCCCGGTAAAGATACTTTTCGTCACCGCGAGGCAGGCGCATTTGAAGTGGTGGTGTCCTCCAGCAACCGTTTTGCGTTGATGCGCGAATTTGAAAAGCCGTCGGACATGACAGTCCACCAAATGATCGCCGAGCTGTATGACGGTGTGGATTGGGTGCTTGTAGAGGGTTTTAAAGACAGCGACCTGCTCAAAATTGAAGTCTGGCGTGCCCCCACAGCTGATTACGCTGGCAAGCCGGCCCGCTACATGGATGATGATTTCATTGTGGCAATCGCCACTGATGCGCCCGAGCAATTGCCGCATGCCACCTTGCGTCCAGTGCTCAATCTGAATGACGCAGAGTCTGTAGCTGACTACCTGATCGGTGCGCAAGCGCGTTTTGTTTACACGTTCGAATGATGTCAGCCAATTTGCCGCGCCAACCGCTCAAGCCACTCGACGAGGCGCTCGTTGAGTTGCTGGCCTACGCTGCATGTTTGCATCAGGTAGATACGGTTTCAACTTTCAATGCTGATGGCCGCATATTGGCTCAAGATCTGGTCGCCAGCCTGGATGTGCCGGCAGATGACAACAGTTCGATGGACGGGTATGCCGTGCGTTGTGCTGATTGGGTAGACCCCGACACGCCTTTTCAGGTCAACCAGCGCATTGCAGCAGGCAGCAGTGGTGAGGCTCTGGGCCCCGGCTGCGCAGCACGCATCTTTACAGGTGCGCCTGTTCCCGCAGGAGCTGACGCCATCGTCATGCAGGAAGACTGCCTGCCTGACGG
>JAYVEE010000040.1:0-2091 GCA_043749005.1 Polaromonas sp.
GTTGATCTTGATGGCTTCCAGCTCGTCCGGCTCGGGCAGCACGGCCACCGTGCAGGCGCTGGTGTGAATGCGGCCTTGTGTCTCAGTGGTGGGCACGCGCTGTACCCGGTGGCCGCCCGATTCAAACCGGAGCTTGCCATAAACGCCCACGCCTTGCGCATCGGGTGCGCCTTCAATGCGCAGCACGACTTCTTTGTAGCCACCCAGCTCGCTGTTGGATTCGCTGATGATCTCACTGCGCCAGCCGCTGCGCTCGGCGTAGCGGGTGTACAGACGAAACAGGTCCGCCGCAAACAGCGCCGATTCATCGCCGCCAGTGCCCGCCCGGATCTCCACAAACGCAGGCCGTGTGTCGTCCGGGTCTTTTGGGATCAGCATCAGCTGCAATGCCTCGTCAAGTTGCGTGATGTCGGCTTTTGCAGCGTCTATCTCTTCCTCGGCCATCGCGGTCATGTCTGCATCATCTTTACTGCTGGCCAGCAACTCTTGAGCGCCCAGCAAATCAGCCTCCCGGCTGGTCAGCTTGCGGTATTGTTCGGCCACCACACTGACCTCAGAATGCTCACGGCTTAAGGCGCGAAAGCGCTCCATGTTGCTGACCACGTCACTGGCCGACAGCAATGCATCCAGTTCATGCAGGCGAAGGAGCTGACGATCCAGCGTTTGTCTTAAAAAAGGTTTCATCAAGGATTTCTAAATGATTAGCTCTCCCGTTGAAAGAGGGCGGGGACCAGAACTGAAAAGAGAACTGGCACGGCTTGAAGCCGCAGCTACCGTTCAGCGTCGTCCGCTTTTAATCTGCCTTGCCCGCGCAAAAACAATTTTGACACGGTCTGCGCTGTAGCTTCTCGGTGGTTGGCATCGCCCGTATGCAGCTCAGCTAGCGTGCCGTGCAACATTTTTTGGCTCATCCCGCGTGCCAGTGCTTCCAGTACTGCATCTATTGACTCGCCTTTGGATAACAGCTTTTTGGCGCGGGCAATTTCAAAGGTGCGCCACTCGTCAGCCTGCGCCTGGATTTGCTGAATCAGCGGTACGACCCCATGGACAGGGTCGCGCTGGTCTAACCAGTGCATGAAGTTTTGTACGCCGGCGTCAATGATGATTTCAGCTTCAGCAACTGCGGCCTGGCGGCTTTCTTTGCCGGTTTGCACCACTTGCGCCAGATCATCGACGGTGTACAGATAAATGTCTGGAAGAGCCTTGACCTCAGGCTCAATGTCACGCGGTACGGCCAGGTCAATCATGAATATCGGACGACTTTTGCGCAGCTTGACAGCCCGCTCGACAGCGCCCAGACCAATAATGGGCAACACGCTGGCGGTGCAACTGATGACCGCATCAAACTCATGCAATCGCGCGGGCAAATCTGCCAGCGGCATGGTCTGTGCGCCAAATTTTCGGGCGAGCGATTCGCCGCGCTCCATGGTGCGGTTGGCAATCACCATCAGCGCCGGGCCTTTTGCAGCGAAATGCGTCGCGGCCAGGTCAATCATTTCGCCGGCGCCCACAAACAAAATTTTAATTTTGGCCAGATCCTCAAACAACTGTCCCGCCAGTCGCACACTGGCCGCTGCCATGCTGATGCTGTGCGCGCCAATCTCAGTCGTACTGCGTACCTCTTTGGCTACCGCAAAGCTGCGCTGAAACAACTGGTGCAGCGTGCGGCCCATTGCTCCCGCACCTTCAGCCGCGCGCACTGCGTCCTTCATTTGCCCCAATATTTGGGGCTCGCCCAGCACCATGGAATCCAGCCCGCTTGCCACGCGAAACACATGGCGCGCTGCCTCGTCGCCCTGCAAGAAGTAGGTGTGGGCGCGTAGCATCTCTGCCGACACACCACCACTGTGTGCCAGCCAGGCCAGCGTGTGGTCCAGTGCAGGTGCGTTGCTCGCGCAATACACCTCAGTACGGTTACAGGTTGAAAGAATCGTGGCTTCAGGGTGCTGGGCATGTGCCTGGCGCAGGCCCTTCAGCGTCAAAGCCATTTGATCCATCGAAAACGTAAAACGACCGCGCAAATCAAGCGGTGCAGTGTTATGGTTTAGCCCCAGGGCCCAGACAGACATCACCGCATTATAAAATTGAAGT
>JAYVEE010000041.1:0-2086 GCA_043749005.1 Polaromonas sp.
TGCGAGCAAGCGTTGGAACGAGCAGTCAGGGCTGAGGGCCAAGTACTGCTAGGCTGGCGCGATGTGCCTGTCAACCGTGATATGCCCATGTCTCCCACGGTGCGCCTCAAAGAGCCCATCCTCAAGCAAATTTTTATTGGCCGCGGCAACGACGTTATCGTGCAAGACGCGCTGGAGCGCAAGCTGTACGTGATTCGCAAAACAGCCAGCGCTGCGATTCAAAACCTGCACCTGACGCACAGCAAAGAATATTACGTGCCCAGCATGTCCAGCCGCACGGTGGTTTACAAAGGCCTGCTGTTGGCTGACCAGGTGGGTACCTACTATCTTGACTTGCAAGACGAGCGCTGCGTGTCGGCCATTGGCCTGGTGCACCAGCGTTTCAGCACCAATACTTTCCCTGAATGGCCGCTGGCGCACCCGTACCGTTACGTGGCGCATAACGGCGAGATCAATACCGTCAAGGGCAACTACAACTGGATGAAAGCGCGCGAGGGCGTGATGTCATCGCCCGTACTCGGCGCTGATTTGCAAAAGCTGTACCCCATCAGTTTTTCCGACCAGTCTGACACCGCTACCTTTGATAACTGCCTGGAGTTGCTGACGATGGCCGGCTACCCCATCAGCCAAGCCGTGATGATGATGATTCCAGAACCCTGGGAGCAGCACACCACGATGGACGAGCGCCGCAAGGCGTTTTACGAGTACCACGCCGCCATGCTTGAGCCATGGGACGGCCCGGCATCGATTGTGTTCACTGATGGTCGTCAGATTGGTGCCACGCTGGATCGCAACGGCCTGCGTCCCTCGCGCTATTGCGTGACAGATGACGACTTGGTCATCATGGCGTCCGAGTCGGGCGTGCTGCCGATTCCAGAGCACAAGATTGTCCGCAAATGGCGCTTGCAGCCTGGCAAGATGTTCCTGATTGACCTTGAGCAAGGCCGGATGATCGATGACGAGGAGATCAAAGCCACGCTGGCGCACAGCAAGCCTTACAAGCAGTGGATTGAGAATTTGCGGATCAAGCTTGATGACGTCCCAGCAAAAGTCGCTTTGGATTCGCAGCCTGTTCAACATACCCTGCTGGACCGCCAGCAAGCATTTGGCTACACACAAGAAGACATCAAATTTTTAATGTCCCCAATGGCCGCCAATGGTGAAGAAGCCACCGGCTCCATGGGTAACGACTCGCCGCTGGCGGTGTTGTCAAACAAAAACAAATCGCTGTACAACTACTTCAAACAGTTGTTTGCGCAGGTCACCAACCCGCCGATTGACCCGATTCGCGAAGCGATTGTGATGTCCCTCGTGTCCTTTGTCGGCCCCAAGCCGAACCTGCTGGACATCAACCAGGTCAACCCACCGATGCGGCTGGAAGTTTCGCAGCCAGTGCTGAACATGGTTGATATGCAAAAGCTGCGTGACATTGAATCGCACACACAAGGCAAGTTCAAAAGCTACACGCTTGACATCACCTATCCACTGGCGTGGGGCCATGAAGGCGTGGAAGCCAAGCTGGCATCGCTGTGCGCCGAGGCGGTTGACGCCATCAAAACGGGCAAGAATATTTTGATTGTCAGCGACCGTGCGCTGAGCGCCACGCAGGTTGCCATTCCGGCATTGCTAGCGTTGTCCGCCATACATCAGCATCTGGTGAAAGAAGGCTTGCGTACCACCGCCGGCCTGGTCGTTGAAACCGGTTCAGCCCGTGAAGTGCATCATTTTGCGGTGCTCGCAGGCTACGGCGCAGAAGCTGTTCACCCGTACCTGGCGATGCAAACATTGGCTGAAATGCATGACGGTTTGCCGGGCGATCTGTCGACCGAAAAAGCCATCTACAACTACACCAAGGCAATTGGCAAAGGCTTGTCGAAAATCATGTCCAAAATGGGCGTGTCAACCTACATGAGCTATTGCGGTGCGCAATTGTTTGAAGTGATTGGATTGAACCGCGAAACCATTGCCAAGTTCTTCACTGGCACCGCCAGCCAGGTTGAAGGCATGGGCGTGTTTGAGATTGCTGAAGAAGCGCTGCGCATGCACCGCGCTGCCTTCAGTGATGACCCGGTGCTGGCCAATATGC
>JAYVEE010000042.1:0-20081 GCA_043749005.1 Polaromonas sp.
ACTTTCCAAGTAGCGTGATATTGTAACGTGGCTAGCCACCACGTCTCATCATGTCGAAAAACTCATGATTGTTTTTCGTGGCCTTCATATTTTTCAGCATTAGTTCCATCGACTCAATTTCGTCCATGTTGTACATAAACTGCCGCAAGATCCGGGACTTTTGCAGGATTTCAGGAGCCAGCAAAAGTTCTTCTTTGCGGGTACCGCTGCGATTCAGGTGAATCGCCGGGAATACACGCTTTTCATACAAGCGGCGGTCCAGATGGATTTCGCAGTTGCCAGTTCCCTTGAATTCTTCAAAAATCACCTCGTCCATACGGCTGCCCGTGTCAACCAGTGCTGTGCCAATGATGGTCAGGCTGCCGCCTTCTTCAATTTTGCGGGCGGCACCAAAAAATCGCTTGGGGCGCTGCAAGGCGTTGGCATCGACACCACCGGTCAGAACTTTGCCTGAAGACGGGAGTACATTGTTGTAGGCTCTGGCAAGGCGGGTAATTGAGTCCAGCAGAATCACAACGTCTTTACCCAACTCCACCAGACGCTTGGCGCGTTCAATCACCATTTCGGCGACGTGCACATGGCGGGCGGCAGGTTCGTCAAAGGTTGATGAAATTACTTCGCCGCGCACGCTGCGCTGCATCTCGGTTACTTCTTCAGGGCGCTCATCGACCAACAGGACCATCATTACTACATCAGGGTAATTGGCAGTGATCGCGTGGGCGATGTGCTGCATCATGACGGTTTTGCCAGACTTGGGCGGTGCTACCAGCAAGGCGCGTTGACCTTTACCGATCGGGGCAATGATGTCAATAATGCGGCTGGTCAGGTTTTCTTCACCCTTGATGTCGCGTTCGAGCTTGAACTGTTCGCGCGGAAACAGCGGCGTCAAATTCTCAAACATCACCTTGTGTTTGTTGTCTTCCGGTGCACCGTCATTAACTTTGTCGAGCTTGTTCAATGCAAAATAACGCTCCCCGTCTTTAGGGGTCCGCACTTCGCCTTCAATCATGTCGCCTGTATGCAAATTAAAACGGCGAATCTGGCTTGGGCTGATGTAAATGTCGTCAGTACTGGCGGTATAGCTGGAGTCTGGGGCGCGCAAAAAACCAAAGCCGTCAGGCAACACTTCAAGTACGCCGTCAGCAACGATGGTTTCACCGGTTTTGGAGCGTTTTTTGATGATGGCAAACATCAGCTCCTGCTTGCGCATCCGGCCTACGTTTTCTATCTCAAGGGCTTCGGCTTGCTTGAGGACTTCAGACACATGGAGTGCCTTGAGTTCATTTAAATGCATGGATTAACCTGCTGTGATGGCGAGAGAGAATTGACTCGATGGCGAGATCATGAAAAAACTGGGGCAGGTTTTGGTTTGAGCCGGGTTGGACGTGGGCTTCACAAACCGAACATTCGAACCGGTTAGAAAACTCCGACCGGCGATTGGCCATGATTATGACAGGAAAAAATCAGTGCTTTCAAAGACTTATTTGAAGGTATGGCTTGGGATCAAACCCAGCCATATGCTGTGTGCATCAAACCAGTTGTTGATCAATAAACGCGGTCAGTTGTGATTTGCTCATGGCGCCAACTTTGGTTGCGGCCAATTCGCCGTTTTTGAAAATCATCAGTGTCGGAATGCCCCGAATGCCAAATTTGGCCGGAATTTCGCGGTTTTCATCAACATTCATTTTGGCGATTTGAAGTTTGCCTTTGTAGCTGGTGGCGACTTCGTCAAGAATTGGGGCGATCATTTTGCAGGGACCGCACCATTCTGCCCAGTAATCGACCAGTACGGGATGCGATGATTTCAGGACGTCGGCTTCAAAGGTGGCATCGGTGGTATGTTTGATCAATTCGCTGGCCATGGTGGCTCCTATAGAAGTTGGTAGGACTAAAGTTCAAGCCATTTTGTCAGAAACCAGAACGACGTATCGTTATCGCCAGTTTGCCTCAGCTATGACCCCCATGGATACCCTTCAAGATATCTCTGCCGTCCGGACGGGCTGGCCAGACGCCATGACGCACTTGGCCGCGTTGCTGGTTGCAAAAAATGTGCACCCATCGCGTGCGGTGGTGTTGCTGCCTTATGCCCAACTGATGCAGGAGGCGCGAGCGGCGTGGGCTGATTACTTAAAAAGCCAAGGCCAACACAGTGCTTTTGTGCCGCGCTTTGAAACCACCATGAATTGGGTCAAAAGCATGCCTGGCTTTGTAGCATCGGCGCAAGATATTCAAATGGACGTGGCGCTTGATGTGTTGACAGCGGCTGGTTTGTTGCAACGCGCCGGGCTGGCTGCGCAGCAACATTTGCTGGCTGGGCGACTGGTTGAAGCCGCCTGGTCCGTCGCCAAGCTCGCTGCTGCGCAACCGCCCGCAGATCGATTGGCGTGGGGCGCAGATAAAGCGCAGGATTTGGGCTTGACCATGGTGTCTGAGGCGCTGGCACTGGAGCTCGCAATTGCCCGCATTGCACTGGTGTGGGCTGCAGCCTCCAGCTACCCGACAGATTCGCTGTTCAATGCTGAGCCTGACTTGCTGGTAGTGATTGATGGCTTTCAGTCGGAAGCGCTGGCTGAAGCGCTCAAAAAGCATTTTGCAGAGCGTACTGCGAGCATTCAACTCAAAGCGCCTGCGCGCCACGGCCGTGTCGCACTGCACACCGCACGAGACCTCGAAGAAGAAGCGCACCTGTCCGCAGCCTGTGTGTTGGCGCACTTGCAGGCGGGGCGTAGTCCGGTGGCGCTGATTGCGCAAGACCGGGTACTGACGCGTCGGGTACGCGCCATGTTGGCAGGTCAGGGCGTGGCGTTGCGCGACGAAACCGGCTGGAAGCTGTCGACCACCCGCGCCGCTGCAACGCTGATGGTTTTGCTGGCTGCGGTTGCTTGGGACGCATCGACTGACAACGTGCTTGACTGGTTGAAAAACGCCCCTGCTTTTGACGCAAAGCAGGTCGCCACAACTGAAACAGCTTTAAGGAAAATTAGCTGCCGAAGTTGGCGCGCTGTGCCGGCTGGCCAACCAGACATTGAGCCGATTTCCGTGCAAGTTGCTGTGCTGCGCACGCTGCTACAAGCTGCCCGTCCGCTGGCCGATTGGCTTGGCGCATTACGCGCGGCACTGCAATCCACCGCGCAATGGGAGCCGTTGGCAAATGATGCGGCGGGTATGGCTGTACTTGCAGCCTTGCATATGGATGAGGGCAGTGATCCAGTACAGTTCGCGATTGACCAGGGTTATCCGCGCATGAGCCTGCAAGACTTCACGTCCTGGGTTAGCCAGGCGCTGGAGTCTGCCAGCTTCGCGCCCCCGCATCCGCCTGTTGCGCAAGTGGTCATACTGCCTCTTAGTCAGCTGTTGGGACGGCCCATGCAGGCGGTGGTGCTGCCTGGTTGCGATGAAATTCGCTTGTCTGTATCTCCCGAGCCGCCGGGTCAATGGACACCTGCGCAGCGTGTCTTGATTGGTTTGCCGTTGCGGCAAGAGCTGGCGGATGCCCAGCGCACTGCATGGAACTATGCGCTTGCTGCGCCACATCTGGATGTACTGTGGCGCTTAAGCGAAGGCGGCGAGCGCCTGATGCCCAGCGGGTTTGTGCAGGAGTTGCAGTTGCAGCAACCCACACCACTAACACCTGACGCACGACCCGGACGCACGGTGCAAATTAAACCCACGCCCAAGCCCATGCCCACAGGCCAGGCGCTGGCCATCCACAAACTGTCAGCCAGCGCCTATGAAGACCTGCGGCGCTGCCCTTACCGCTTTTTTGCACTCAGACAGCTCAAATTGCAAGAAGCTGATGAGCTGGAGAGCGAACTCGGCAAGCGCGACTTTGGCAACTGGTTGCATTTTTTGCTAAACCTCTTTCACGAGGCATTAAAAGAAACTCCAGCCCAAGAAATATGGGTGCAAACAGCTATGATTAATATAGCAGCAGACAAGGCCACGCATGCTCTGGGTTTGAGTGCTGAGGAGTTCTTGCCGTTCGCCGCCATCTGGCCTCGGGTTCGGGACGGCTACCTCGACTGGCTGACCACGCACCAAGCGTCGGGGGCGGTGTACACAGAAGGCGAGGTCTGGAAAAACATTCCGCTAGGCAAAATTACACTGGTTGGCAAGATAGACCGCATTGACCAGATGCCGGACGGCAGCAGAGTGGTGATTGATTACAAAACCGAAGCCCAGGACATTACGCAAGCTCGAATTAATGATGCAGGCGAAGACACGCAATTGGCTTTTTATGCTGCGCTTTTAGAAGACGACATGCTGGCGGCTGCCTATGTGAACCTTGGTGAAAAAAAGCCCACCAAAACCTACGTGCAATCCGAGATTGTCCAGCTGCGGGATGACCTGATTGGCGGCATTTTGAGCGATATGGATCGGATTGCAGAAGGTGCGCGGCTGCCTGCTCTAGGCGAAGGCAAAGCTTGTGACTATTGCGCGGCCAGAGGTTTGTGTCGCAAGGATTTTTGGACATGAATATCGTCCCCACGTCAGCTACTTCGTGTACTAATCTGCCCCCTGAGGGACCTAATTTTCCTTGGGTCGGTCAGTCTGAAAATTCACAAGCCGCCTACACACATAACGGCAAAAATATTTCTGCGGAAGCGTTTTATGGGATCGCCTGCGACCCATGCCGCAGCGTGGCAGTTGAAGCCTGCGCAGGAGCTGGCAAAACCTGGATGCTGGTTTCGCGCATGGTGCGGGCGCTGCTTGACGGCACGACCAAACCGCATGAAATTTTGGCCATCACCTTCACCAAAAAAGCGGCGGGGGAGATGCGCGAGCGTTTGTATGAGTGGCTGGAGCAATTTTCCCAAGCGGACGACGAGACACTTGGGAAAGAGCTTGTAAGTCGTGGTTTTGACGATAAAAAAGGCCTTCAACCCAATGAATACATTCGCAAGCAGCTATCAAATTTATACGCCCAGGTACTCGCCAATGGGCGCCCGGTGCAGATCAGGACCTTTCACAGCTGGTTCGCCGCCTTGCTGCGCACGGCCCCCATGGCCACCTTGCAACAGCTCGGCCTGCCGCTTAATTACGAACTGCTTGAAGACGACAGCCTGGCCAAGACGCTGGTCTGGCGACGGTTTTATGCGGCTTTGCTGACCCGTCCTGACTTGAGGGCTGATTTTGAAGATGTGGTGCTGGCGCACGGCCGATTCCAAACTGACAAGGCTTTGCAGGGCGCGCTTGACAAACGCACAGAGTTTTTACTGGCTGATACGCAAGGCGTGGTTGACTCTTCTGTGCAGCATTTCACCGTGCAGTTCCCTGAGTTTGCGGATTTGGTCCTGCCGGCAGAAGCGCTGCAAACAAGCGCAAATAAAGCGCTGCTTCTGGTTGCCGCCAAAGCGCTGGGCAGGGCGTCGGCTGCAACGTTTTCTGCCAAGGGCGTAGAGCTTGAGTCTGCTTTGAATGAGGGAAACGAAGCAGGCGTTTTGCTCAGCCTGCTGACTGACAAAGGTAAGCCGCGCAAGTTTGGTGAAAAAATCGTTGGAATTGCCGTTGTGCGTGAAGCGCAAGACCTGGTTTCAAAAATTGCACAGGCCAGCATTCAGCATGACGCCTGGGACTACCAGCAGCGTATGGCGCGCTTGTCCCGCTTGCTGCTGGCCGAGTTTGCCGCCGTCAAGCGCGAGCGTGGCTGGGTAGACATGAACGATGTGGAACGCGCTGCGCAAACCATGCTCAGTGACGAGGTACTGTCTGGATGGGTGCAGGAGCGGCTGGACGCCAACATCCGGCATTTGATGATTGACGAATTTCAGGACACCAATCCACTGCAATGGCACGCGCTGTCAAGCTGGCTGTCCGGTTATGCGGGTGCGGCCAAAGCGCCCAGTGTGTTCATCGTCGGCGACCCGAAGCAAAGCATTTACCGCTTTCGCCGCGCCGAGCCGCAGGTGTTTATAGCCGCGCAGGCTTTCATGCGGGAGGCACTGGCTGGCGATGTGCTGGCCTGCGACCACACGCGGCGCAGCAGCCAGGCTGTCATTGCCACTGTCAATTCAGTGATGGGTGCGGCCCAAGAAGCTGGTGGTTATGAAGGATTCAGGCCACACACCACATCATCTGGTGAGCCGGGCAGGGTAATCAGACTGTCGGCAGTGCCGCGCAGAGACAAAAGCCAGGAGACGCAACTATTACCCTGGCGCGACAGCCTGATCACGCCGCGAGAAGTGACAGAAGAAACGCTGCGCACACTTGAAGCGCGCCAGGCCGCTGCGTGGATTCAAAACCAGATTGCCAGCGGCATCAAGGCATCCGATGTGATGGCATTAAGCCGCAAACGCGCCAGTTTGCTGCCGCTGCAAGAAGAGCTGCGCGCCCTGCACATACCTGCCCAGATTGGTGAAAAAACCGAGCTCATTGATTGCTGCGAGGTGCTGGACGTTGTGGCGCTGCTTGATGTACTGGTGTCGCCCCAGCATGACTTGTCGCTGGCACGTGCGCTGCGCTCGCCACTGTTTAACCTGAGTGACGACGCGCTGGTGCAGATTGTTTTGGCCAAAAGCGATGCAGCGCAGTCGTGGTACGACACGCTATTAAAAGAGGATCTAGTTACCCCGGAATTGATTGGGCTTGGGGCCACTTTAAACAGATATAAGGTACTCGTAGACACCTTGCCGCCGCATGATGCACTGCAAGCCATTTATGACCAGGGCGATGTGCTGGCCCGTTTTGGTGCCGCTGCACCCGCTGCCAACCGCGCCGCGGTTTTGTCCAACCTGCGTGCGCTTTTGACCGCTGCCTTGGAAGTCAACGGTGGCCGCTATGCAACGCCGTATGCGTTCGTCCGCGCATTGAAGGCGGGCGGTTTGCAAGCGCCTGCAGCTGTCAACCCGGATGCCGTGCGCCTGCTGACCATCCACGGTTCAAAGGGTCTTGAAGCGCAAACGGTGCTGTTACTCGATACCGACACTGCACAGCGCAATTCAGAGAGCATGAGTGTGCTGGTCGACTGGCCTGGCCAGGCGCTAGCGCCGCAGAAGTTTGTGTTCTTAATCAGCGAAAGCAAGCCGCCTGCTTGTGCGGTCGATGCGTTGGCCATCGAGCAGGCCGCGCGCCAACGCGAAGAGCTGAACGCACTGTACGTTGCCATGACACGGGCCAAAAATACGCTGGCCGTGTCATCGATTGAGCCCTTCCGGGAAGCGCCCGACAGCTGGTGGCAGCGGTTGCAGGGTCGGGCAGACATTGAAGTCAAATCTGCACTTGGTTACATCGATGAACAGGCTGAGCCTGGAAGCTTTCTCTTGCCTGAACTGCCCGATCTGCCTGACCTGCCTGAATGGGTGAACAGCGTCGACTCGAGGCCCCGGCCTGAGACAGAGCTTGACTCCGTGACGGCCCGCATCGGCAAAGCCATGCACCGCCTGCTGGAAGTCAATGATGCCTCTAAGCCGGTGGTGGCCCGTGTCGCGCGCGAGTTTGGCTTGAACCCCGACCAGGCCACACAGGCCGAGGTCATGGCCCACCGCATCCGTCAGGGCGCAGCTGCCTGGGCGTGGGATGCATCGGTGGTTCAGTGGCAAGGCAATGAAGTCGAGCTAACGCACCGGGGCGACACCTTCAGGCTGGATCGCCTGGTACAGCGCCGGGACGCAGGCCATGAAGGCCACTGGTGGCTGTTGGACTATAAATCAGCCGTCAACCCGCAGCGGCAAATCGACCTGGTCATCAAGATGAAAACCTACACGGCCGCAATGAAGACCATTTACCCCGGCCAGACTGTCAAAGCTGCTTTTCTGACAGGCGACGGCCAGATCGTGATGGTGGTTTGAGGGCGAGGTCAGCCGGTTCAAGCGAAGTTTGTTGATTTCTGCAAAACTAAGCTTTGCAATTTTTTATCATTTTCATCACGACAGGAGTCCATATGTTGAAACGCATTGCCCTTTCTCTGGCCGTCCTGGCCACCGGTGCCAGCTTGCTGGCTCAAACGCCACCACCAGCTTCTCCCCAAGTCCGGCTACGCGCCGTGATAGAAAAAATCGACGTCACCAGCATTACCGTCAAGGAGCGCAGCGGTGAGGTCATCACCCTGATGCGTCCCGCAGCGATGGATGTGACCGAGGTCTACCCGATTGCCCTGGCAGATATAAAGCCCGGTAGCTATATTGGTACCGCCGCCATGCCTCAGGCTGATGGCACGCAACTGGCGCTGGAAGTGCTGGTCTTCCCAGAGTCCATGCGCGGTACTGGCGAAGGCCACCGCACCTGGGATTTGCAGCCACAAAGCACCATGACCAATGCCACCGTGGCTGACCTGGCCGCTGCGCCGTCGGCAGTACCCGGGGGGCAAAAGTTGACGCTGAAGTACAAGGACGGTGAAAAAGTCGTCATCGTGCCCGCTGGCGCACCCGTTGTGACTTTCAAGCCCGGCAAGCAAGACGAAGCTGCCTTGCTGGTCCCCGGTGCCAAAGTCCTGATCACGGCGCAAGAACAGGGCGGCAGTCCTACTGCACTGCGTATTGTGGTTGGCCGCAACGGCTTTGCACCGCCGATGTAAGGGGCTGGTTTTAGGCCGCCTGAGATAATCAGGTTACAGAAAAAGGCTTGAAGACTGTTTTAGGGCAGTTTTCAGGCCTTTTTGGCATTAAAAAGTGCCAAAAATCCAATGAATACGTGTGCAAGCAGCTCCAGAATACGTAGCAAAAGAAAGTCCTTTTTGAACCTACCTGTTACTCCCCAACCCGTGCGCGTCGCTGTTATTGGCGGTGGCCCTGCGGGGCTGATGGCTACCGAGGTGATTGCCGGTGCAGGCAGTGCAGTGCAAGTGACGGTGTATGACGCCATGCCGTCGGTGGGCCGCAAGTTTTTGCTGGCAGGCAAGGGCGGGCTAAACCTGACGCACTCAGAAAGCTTTGAACCTTTCGTCAGTCGTTACGGCCAAGCCAGTACCCAGCTGGAGCCGCTGCTGGCAGACTTTGGGGCGCAGCAACTGCGTGAGTGGGCCCAGAGTCTGGGCGTCACCACGTTTGTTGGCAGCTCGGGCCGGGTGTTTCCGGCAAGCATGAAAGCCGCGCCGCTGCTACGCGCCTGGCTGCATCGCCTTCGCGGCTCAGGGGTGCGCTTTTGCATGCGGCACCGCTGGGTGGGCTGGTCGGCATCTGACGCCTTGATGTTTGACACACCAAGTGGGCAAACCTGCATTCAGGCAGACGCTGTGGTGTTGGCCTTGGGCGGTGGCAGTTGGGCGCGGCTCGGCTCTGACGGTGCCTGGGTGCCGCTGCTGGCCGCGCGTGGTGTCGACGTTGCGCCACTGGTACCGTCAAACTGCGGCTTTGATGTTGCTTGCTGGACGCCGTACTTTACGGGCAAATTTGCGGGGCAACCGTTCAAATCCGTTGCCATTCATTTCACGGATTCTGTGGGACAGATCTTTAGCCGCAAAGGCGAGTTTGTGGCCACTGCCACAGGCGTTGAAGGCAGCCTGATATATGCCGCGTCAGTCCTGATAAGAGACGAGATTGCCCGTTCCGGAAGCGCCACAATCATGCTCGACTTGCGGCCAGACCTGACCCTGGAGCAGGTGCTGAAGGAAGTGGGTCATCCGCGCGGCTCACGGTCACTGTCCAGCCACCTCAAAAGCCGCCTGAAGCTCGACGGTATCAAGACCGCGATACTTCATGAGCTGCTGCACAACGACGTGATCCACGATCCGGCACAACTGGCCACAGCCATCAAATCGTTGCCCGTTGAACTGATACGCGCGAGGCCTCTGGACGAAGCCATCAGCAGCGGAGGTGGCATTCGCTTTGAGGGGCTTGATGCACGATTGCAACTAAAAGCGGAACAAAGTCCCAACTTGCCCGTATTTTGCGCAGGGGAGATGCTGGATTGGGAAGCACCGACAGGCGGCTATTTGCTGACGGCCAGCCTTGCCAGCGGACGTGCGGCAGGTAGTGGCGTCCTTAGTCACTTCGTACTGCCATGACGGGAACCCGAAAAGACCTCATTCTTACATTTTGAAACACCTCTGCATTTAGTACTTTTGGCTCTGACAGCCGACCCGGCCGCATACAATGCGGCCTTACTGTCAGGGCATCGTTCTGGCATTTTTCCCTTTGGTCTAAAACAGTTCTGGAGCCTGCCTGTGTTTATTTCTTCTGCCTTTGCCCAAACCGCCCCTGCCGTTGCTGGCGGCAGTGACATGTTGTCATCGCTCACGGGCATGCTGCCTCTGGTGCTAATGTTTGTGGTCTTGTATTTCGTCATGATTCGGCCGCAGATGAAAAAGCAAAAAGAGCACCGAGCCATGATTGACGCGCTGGCCAAAGGCGATGAAGTTGCTACGGCTGGCGGCTTGCTTGGCAAGGTCATCAAGCTGGGCGACTCGTATTTAACGCTTGAATTGGCACCTAGTGTTGAAGTGCAGTTGCA
The DNA here is from genome assembly GCA_043749005.1 of Polaromonas sp. GTDB lineage: Bacteria > Pseudomonadota > Gammaproteobacteria > Burkholderiales > Burkholderiaceae_C > Polaromonas. The sequence continues at coordinate 10,387 of JAYVEE010000042.1, forward strand.
GCGCAGCGCTATTGTTCAGGTACTGCCAAAAGGCGCTATCAACACATCCAAATAATTTCATACAAACAGCGCAGTACTCATGAATCGTTATCCGGTCTGGAAATACGCCATCTTGATGGTGGCACTGCTGGTCGCCATTGTTTATGCGCTGCCCAATGTCTTTGGCGAGGCGCCTGCAGTGCAGGTGTCCAGCAGTCGTTCTGCCATCAAGGTCGACTTGACCACAGTAGCCCGGGTTGAAGAGGCCTTGAGGTCAGCGAGCATCACGCCTGACGCAGTTGCACTGGACGGCGCATCCATCAAAGCCCGTTTTAGCAGCACCGACACACAAATAAAAGCCAAAGACGCGATTCAAAAAGCATTGAATCCTGAGGGCAGCGAAGGTGTATATATCGTTGCACTCAATCTGTTGTCGCGCTCGCCGGCCTGGTTAACCGCATTGCATGCCTCACCGATGTATTTGGGACTTGACTTGCGCGGCGGTGTTCACTTCATGTTACAAGTCGACATGCAGGCCGCATTGACAAAAAGGGCTGAATCACTGGCAGGCGATTTGCGCTCTGTGATGCGCGAAAAGAATATTCGGCATTCGGGCATCAATCGCAATGCACAAACGATTGAAATCCGTTTTCGTGATACGCAGACGCTGTCTGCTGCAAAGGCCCTGATTCAAGACCAGTTCACTGATTTGCAAACCCGCGATGTGGCTGAAGGGGTTGAGTACAAGTTGACTGCAACCATCAAGGCTGAGGCTGCACGTCGCATTCAGGATCAGGCGCTCAAGCAAAACATTGTTACCTTGCACAACCGAATCAACGAACTTGGCGTGGCGGAACCAGTGATTGCGCAGCAGGGTACAGACCGAATCGTGGTGCAACTGCCGGGCGTGCAGGATACTGCAAAGGCCAAAGATATTCTGGGCCGTACAGCGACGCTGGAAATGCGTTTGGTGGATGAAAGTGCCGAAGGCCGCTCAGCAGAAAACAACTCAGGCGCTGTGCCTTTCGGTTCTGAACGGTTTTTAGAACGCGATGGCCGTGTAGTGATTGTCAAAAAGCAGGTCATCATCACTGGTGAAAACCTGACCGATGCCCAGCCTGGATTTGACTCCCAAAGCCAGCAACCGAAAGTTGATTTGACGGTCGACGCCAAAGGTGGTCGCATCATGCGCGACACCAGCCGCGAGAACCTGAAAAAGCGCATGGCGATTTTGCTGTTTGAAAAGGGCAAAGGCGAGGTGTTGACAGCGCCTGTGATTCAGGGCGAGCTGGGTAACCGTTTTCAGATTTCAGGTTCCATGAGTGTGTCTGAAGCCAACGATCTGGCATTGTTGCTCAGGGCCGGCTCTCTGGCCGCTCCAATGGAAATCATCGAGGAGCGCACCATTGGTCCCACACTGGGCGCTCAAAATATCGCCAAAGGTTTTCAAAGCGTGACTTACGGGTTTGCGGTGATTGTGATTTTCATGGCTGTTTATTACATGCTCATCGGCGTGTTTTCAGGCATTGCACTGGCTGTCAATTTGTTATTGCTGATTGCCGTTTTGTCGATGCTGCAAGCCACGCTGACGCTGCCTGGAATGGCTGCCATGGCGCTGGCCTTGGGCATGGCGATTGACTCTAATGTGCTAATCAACGAACGAATACGTGAAGAGTTGCGAAACGGTGCATCGCCGCAAGCAGCCATCCATACGGGTTACGAAAAAGCCTGGGCCACGATCCTCGACTCCAACATCACCACGCTCATTGCAGGCTTTGCGTTGTTGGCTTTCGGCTCTGGCGCCGTTCGCGGTTTTGCGGTGGTGCATTGCATCGGAATTTTGACGAGTATGTTTTCGGCGGTGTTTTTCTCACGTGGCATGGTCAATCTTTGGTATGGCAGACAGAAGAAACTCAAGTCAATTTCGATCGGTACTGTTTGGCGGCCCGAGTCTGTCAACGCCACAGCAGCCAGTGTGACCAACTCCTAAAGAAGGAAAAAAATGGAGTTTTTTAAAATTCGCCGAGATATTCAGTTCATGAAGCACGCAAAAGTGCTGAACGCTGTGTCACTGGCGACATTTGCCTTAGCGGTGTTTTTCCTGTTTAGCCGTGGCCTGCATTTGTCGGTTGAATTTACAGGCGGCACGTTGATGGAGGTTAGCTACTCCCAGCCAGCTGATGTCGAAAAAATACGCACCACCATTTCTGGCCTGGGTCTGACAGATGTACAGGTTCAAAACTTTGGTACGGCGCGAGACATCATGATTCGTCTGCCCGCACAAAAAGGCATCAGTACTGCACAGCAAAGCGACAAGGTGTTGTCGGCGCTGAAGACCTCTGACAGCTCAGTCGTTTTAAAACGTGCTGAATTTGTTGGTCCATCCGTGGGTGAAGAGCTGGCCTCTGATGGCCTGAAAGCGCTTGGCATGGTGGTGGTTGGCATCATGATTTACCTGGCGTTCAGGTTTGAATGGAAATATGCGGTGGCGGGCATTATTGCCAACTTGCATGACGTGATCATTATTCTTGGTTTTTTTGCATTCTTCCAGTGGGAGTTCTCACTGTCCGTTCTGGCAGCGGTTCTGGCGGTGCTGGGTTATTCGGTTAATGAATCTGTCGTGATTTTTGACCGTATCCGTGAAAACTTCAGGCGCCACCGAAAGATGGACACGGTTCAAATCATTGACAACGCGATCACTTCGACGATCAGCCGCACCATCATTACCCATGCGTCGACGCTGGTCATGGTGCTGTCGATGCTGATTTTTGGTGGACCCACGCTGTTTTACTTTGCGTTGGCGCTGACTATCGGCATTTTGTTCGGCATTTACTCTTCTGTGTTTGTAGCTGCCGCAATTGCCATGTGGCTGGGCATAAAGCGTGAAGACCTGATCAAGGTGACAAGTGCAGCCAAAAAAGACGAAGACCCGAATGATCCAAATGCGGGTGCTATTGTCTAAAATGCGGTGACGTTTACCAACTTACTGTGCCCAGCGCTAACAACCCCAGCAGTTTACTCACGGCAAAAGCGCGTGAGATTTTCGCGGCACATGCTGCGAAAGTTTTGCCGGAAGTCGCCAAGGCTGTTTTGGAAAAGCTCGCGTTACTGGTTGACCTGACGGCCAGCGCACCTGTCATGCAGGAGCGCCGCGATGCGTGGCTGGCATTTCAGTCTGCAGGCAAGGCATGGACCAACGGTACGAACAGGGCATGGAAACTGGCAATAGTTCAAGCGCCGCAATCGATGGGAACCATGTTCGACGTCGAGAATGGAAAGTTTGAGTTGATGGACCACGAGGTGATGGAGGTCAGAATTCTTGCCTCGCGTCTGGGTTTGAGGATTCTTGACGTCGTGAGCTGGCAGCTTAACGACTTGCGCCTACGCGTTCAGAGCCTGGACAACATCACTGAGCTGGACAGCTGGGACATCTTAAGACCCGAGGTGTTGGCCCGGCACGTGATTGAGCAGTGGACAGCTGCAGGTTTGTCGCGCAACATCTGGGCTGCAACTCAGGACGTGATTGAATATCGCATCGCTGGACACCTGCTGGAGGGCTATCACGCCGCCAATGAATTTCTGGTTCAGCAGGGCGTGATGGCCGAAATCGATTTGCGTCCCCTTGTCAAGCGCACACCGACGAGTCTGACTAAGGCGTTATCGCCTACTGCCAAACCGGGTAGTCCCAACGATAGTCAGTTAACCCGCACCGGGCCTGGCTCCGGACATACGGGTGGACAGGGTAACAACCACGAAAGTGGCTTTGGCGGCAGTGGAAGTGGCGGACAGGGTAATGGCAGAGGTGCCTCGAGTACCGTCAGTAGCGCTGGCACTTCGGGAGGATCCGATAGCGGTGGGAGCGGTGGAGCGGGCGGCGGTCGCAGCGGCGGCTCAGGCGGCGTAAGTGGCAATTCATCGGGTGCTTCAGATAGTAGCAGTCGGGTTCGCGGCTCCTCTGGCTACACCCGAAGTGGCTCGCAAGTACATGAAGAAACTCGCATGCAAACGGTGACGACACCGCTAGCCAGAGCGAAGATGCGTGCGCAAGGGGTTATGGGCGGCTTGATGCGACTTTTAACCAACCAGGTCGCCGGTTTTGACGATACGCGCGCTGCGCAAGCTTCCCCGGCATTGGCACAGGCTTTGGCGGGTATGGTGGTTGAATACAGTGGCCAACAGCGTACCCAAGTGGCCGAACCGGGCGAGGAATTTTACGGCGTAGAGCATGTTGAGCAGGCTTCCACAGCATTGCGACAACGTACCAGTACCCTGAAAAAGGCGGCGACGACTTCCGCTGAAAAAGCAACTATTGAAATCGTGGCGCTGATGTTTCAAAGCATTCTGGCTGAAGACCGGATACCCCCAGCGATTCGGGTCTGGTTTGCACGTTTGCAAATGCCCGTCTTGCGGGTGGCGATTTCCGAGCCTGAGTTTTTTGGCTCGCTACAACACCCGGCGCGCCGCCTGATTGACCGCATGGGCTCTTGTGTGCTGGGTTTTGAAGTTGATGTGACGGGCAGCGCCATGGAGCTTGAAATAAAGCGCATTGTTCAGGTGATTGAGCAATACCCTGAAACCGGGCGTCGTGTGTTTCAGCTGGTGTATGACGAATTTCAAAAGTTCCTTTCCAAATTCCTGTCTGAAAATGGGGGCGCTGCTCGCGTTGTTAGCATTGCCCAGCAGGTCGAGCAAAAGGAGACCATGGCGATTCAATACACAATTGAAATGCGCAAGATGCTCAACGATATGCCAGTACGCGATGAAATCCGTGAATTTCTTTTTAAAACCTGGGCTGAGGTGCTGGCCATTGCCGCCATGCGCAACGGGCCACAGCACGAACAGACCCTGGCACTCAAGCGCTGTGCGGCAGACCTGGTATGGGCGGCCAGTGCCAAACCCAACCGGGCTGACCGGGCTAAAGTTATCGCTGATTTACCCAAACTGCTCCAGTTGTTGCGGCTGGGTATGTCCATGCTGGGCATGGATAGCAAAACACAGGACGAGAACATCAAAATCATCAGCGACACACTGGCCGATGCTTTCATGTCCAAGACAGGAGCAATCGCGTCAGAGCGCATTGACGCCATGGCCAAGCGCCTGACCAATCTGGAAGATTATTTGTCGGACGAGGATGTGGGGGACTTGCCACTCGACACCGAAGCACTGGTGATGATGATCGGCATTGACGCGTCCGATATTGAAGTCGTGGCAGACGGCGGCAGTCAGCCTACCGAGGCCATGCGTGCCTGGGCGCACGAGCTGCAGTTGGGTTCATGGTTCAGCCTGGACCACAATGGCCGCATCAGCCACGTGCAGTTTGCCTGGCGCAGTGACCGCAAGCAACTGCATTTATTTGCCTCAAGTGATGGCCGCAACTTTTTGATCCAGGCGCGCAGGCTGGCCGCTTATTTGCAAGCGGGACTGTTGATTCCGACAGAAGAAGAAGCCTTGACGGTGCGGGCAACGCGCGATGCACTGGCCAAGCTGGAAGCCAACCCTGAAAGACTACTTGGATAGCTCCTGCGTTTGATCGCTTGGCTTAGTTCTTTGCCCCGAGAACATGTTATTGACCAGATGCAGCCTGTTGAAAAACATGGGTTAATGCCCGACGCGATCAGTTGTGTCATCACACAGCTCGTCAAGCACCAGCGCATCAGGCTCCTGACCAAAACTCCAAAACACCATCAGCACAATGATTTTCAAGTCGTCCAAAGCCACTGGACTGTCGTGCGCCGCCATCGCGCGGTCAATCACGATTTCGCGCATGTGCGGCGACAGTACACCTGATGACTCAAGAAAGCTCACAAAGCCCAGCGCATCGCTGCCGATCTGCTCTTGTTCGGCGACGCCGTAGGCGCGCATGCTGCTAGGGTGTTGGGCTTGCATTTCCCCTGCAAGGCCAGCCCCGGCTTGGGGAAGGTAAATCTGCGTGGTTTGCGCGGCTGTGTTCAGGCCATCGAGCCAGATCAGTGCATCTTGAATCTCATCCGTCTCAAAACCAACTGCCGTCAGTTTGCGGCCAAGTTGTGGCAGTTCAGGGCATGCATTACCTTGCCAGTAATTTTCATAAACGTAGACGAGTACTTCAAACATGACCCAATGTAGCTCAAAAGATGTTGCGTCCATAGTGCCTTGTAAAATCCGGCACTAACCCGACACGGAGCGCAATGCAGTTTTTTTGGTACATCGTTTCAGGCGGTATTGCTACTGCTGTTCATTACGCTGTTTTGGTGGCGCTGGTGGAGCTGCATGCCCTGTCTGCTGCGCCGTCGGCTGCCATTGGTACCGTGTGCGGCGCGTGTGTGTCTTATTTGCTCAATCGCCTCACCACATTTCGCACCAGCAATGCTGGCCACGGCCATGCAGTGCCCCGGTTTACGGCTATCGTGCTGTTAGGCGCTTTTCTGAACGGTGTGCTGGTCTGGCTGGGAGTCAATATGCTGGGCTGGCATTATCTTTTAGCGCAAGCGTTGGCCACAGTGATGGTTATGGGGCTGACGTTCCGACTTAACCGAATCTGGACTTTCGCTCAATGAATTTAACCTCGAAGATGTCCGGTAGCTGCATGCTCAGCGTGATCGTTCCGGCTTATAACGAAGAAGAAGTGCTGCCGATTTTTCACGATCGGCTAATTGCGGCGCTGGCCAATATCAGGGAGCTTGCCGGCCGCTGGGAGGTGGTGTACATCAACGATGGCAGCAAGGACGGCACGTTGCGTATTTTGAAAGAGCTGCAACTGACAGACCCCGCTATTGGGGTGGCGGCACTGAGCCGCAACTTTGGCAAGGAAGCCGCGATGAGCGCAGGCTTGAAATTGGCGCGCGGCGATGCCGTGATTTTGATTGACGCCGACCTGCAAGACCCGCCCGAGCTGATTGGCGATATGGTGCGCGTCTGGCAGCAAGGCGCGGATGTCGTCAATATGAAACGCAGTTCCCGTCAGGGTGAAACCTGGTTTAAAAAGGCGTCTGCTGCCTGGTTTTACAAGGTTATCAATTGGCTGTCAGAGGTGCATATTCCTGAAAACGTCGGTGATTTTCGTCTCCTGAGCCGCCGCGCTGTCGATGCGCTTAATCAGTTGCCTGAAAGCAACCGCTTCATGAAAGGCCTGTTCGCGTGGATCGGCTACAAACAGGTGGTGGTTGAATACGCCAGGCACCCACGCGCTGCGGGTGAGACGAAATGGCCGTATTTAAAGCTGCTCAACTTTGCGATTGAAGGCATCACTGGGTTTTCAGTTGTCCCGCTGCGGCTAGCCAGCTATGCCGGTTTTTTGACCGCATTTTCAGCTTTTGTTTACGCCCTGTTTTTATTGGTTAAAACACTGACGATTGGCGACTCTGTCAAAGGCTTTCCGACACTTATTTTGACGATACTGATTTTGGGCGGCTTGCAGTTGATGGCGATGGGCATCATTGGCGAATATCTGGGCAGGCTGTTTATGGAGAGCAAACGCAGACCGCTGTTTTTGATTGATGAGTACATTGCGCCACAAGCTGTTGCAAGCGTCGTGGTTGAAACCCCTGCGCAGGTTTTGAACGCATGAGCGCCCCGCAAAACACAACCAGCCTCTGGCTATGGATTACTGTTGGTTTTGTCGCATTGGCAAGGCTGTTAACACTGGGCCTGTATCCATTAACAGACACCACCGAAGCCCGTTACGGCGAGGTCGCCCGCAAAATGGCTGAGTTGGGCAACTGGGTCACGCCGCTGTACGACTATGGCGTGCCTTTTTGGGCCAAGCCGCCGCTGACCACCTGGCTGTCTGCCATCAGCATCAAACTGTTTGGCGTCAATGAATTTGCCGCGCGCTTGCCGTACTTTTTACTGGCGCTGCTGATTGCCTGGCTGCTGTGGCGCTGGGTCAGCCGCAGTTCAGGCAGCCGGGCGCAACTGGCCGTGGCCATGATGAGCGGCACGCTGCTGTATTTTGTGGCGTCTGCTGCTGTCATGACCGATTTGGGTCTGGTGCTTGGCACCACACTGGCCATGATCGGCTTTTGGGCCGCTTTTGAAGAAGTTGAATCCGCGCGCCCGAAAGAGGTTTGGCTGCTGTTCATCGGCCTGGGTATCGGGCTATTGGCCAAAGGGCCGATTGCGGTGGTGTTGTCTGGCTTGCCGATAGGATTGTGGATGCTGCTGACAGGCAATATCAAAACATCATGGCAACGTATTCCCTGGATCAAAGGTACGCTGTTGACGCTGGCGATCGCCGCGCCCTGGTACGTGATGGCTGAAATCCGCACGCCTGGTTTTTGGGAATACTTTTTTATCGGCGAACACTGGAGTCGCTTTACTGTGACCGGCTGGGCGGGTGACAAATATGGCACCGCCCACGCCACGCAGCGCGGCGCGATCTGGCTGTTTGCGCTGGCGGCAGTGATGCCCTGGACGGTGCTTGTGCCGCTGCTGTGGATAGGGCGCAAACCTGTTACTACGCCGCAAAAATCTGAGAGCGCCAGTTATTCAAGTAACTTTACCGTTTACTTGCTGGCCTGGTCAGTGGCGTCCTGCCTGTTTTTCAGCATGTCAGGCAATATTTTGTGGACCTATGTGTTGCCTGGTTTGCCAGCCATGTCGCTGTTGGCCGCTCGCTGGTTGAGCCGAGATGCCCGAACTGGCCTGGTCAGTGGTGTGGTTGCTGGCGGTGTGTTGGCCATGAGCCTGTTGGTCACGGCATTTTTTGTGCGCGAAGAGTTGGCCGACAGCTGGAAGTCAGCCAAAACCGTGGTGCTGGCGCATCAGGCCAACGCTTCTGGACAGCCGCTACTTTTTATGGGAGATTTGCCGTATTCAGCGTCGTTTTATTCAAAAGGCACGGCCAGAGCACTTCCCGGCAATGCTGAGCTGGCGCAGCGTGTGCAAGCAGGTCCAGTGTTTGTCGCGCTCAATCCTGATCAGATTAATGCGTTGCCGCCTGAGCTGGTGCTCAAGTTAAAACTGATGGCAAGTTCGGGTGCGTACAAGCTGTATTCCAATGCTCAAAAACAGCGAAAAGCGGCCCAGTAAGGTTTTTTAAGAGTTTTTAGGGCTGTAGCGCAATAAATACGGATGCCAACAGCTCCTAAAATTATAGCATTCAGGTATTTGTTGGCTTCAACGTTTCTGGTACTGCGCAGCACCAAACAGGACTTCACGTGCTTTGTCTGTGGTGATCGGCTTGCGCAGCTCGGCCAATATCTTCACACCACGCTCAACAGCAGGCCGCGCGGCAATTGCGTCGTACCAGCTTTTCAGGTGCGGGTAATCGGCCCAGTCAATGCCGTGGTTCGCCCAGTTGCGCAGCCACGGGAAAATGGCGATATCTGCAACGGTGTACTGATTGCAGGCAATAAATTTACTTCTAGCCAGTTGCGTGTCCATCACAGCGTACAGGCGTTTGGTTTCATTGGTGTAGCGGTTGATCGCATAGTCAATTTTTTCAGGCGCATATTGCCTGAAGTGATGCGTTTGACCAATCATCGGTCCCACGCCGCCCATTTGAAACATCAGCCATTGCAGGGTCTGAAATTTCAGGCGGTCGCTTCGAGGTAAAAACTTGCCGGTTTTAGCGGCCAGATAAAGCAAAATCGCGCCTGATTCAAACAGCGCAATCGGCTTGCCATCGGGGCCAATCGGGTCAACCAGCGCGGGGATTTTGTTATTCGGACTGATGGCTAAAAACTCGGGTTTGAACTGGTCACCCGCACCTATGTCCACTGCAATTGCCTCCCAGT
>JAYVEE010000043.1:0-2076 GCA_043749005.1 Polaromonas sp.
CCCCACTGCTGCCGGGCGCAGCATCCACAAAGCGCGATCCCAGCGGCCCGAACGGGGCAGCCACCGCTTTGTACACATTGCCCTGCACACTTTCAGCCAGGCCAGTCACGCCCAGTACGCCTTGCGTGGCCAACTGGCTCAGACCCTGAATGTCCGACAGGTGCAGGTAGGTGGGCAGCTTGTTGATCTGAGCAATCACGGTAGGTTTGGTCATGGATTGATTGTGGCGGCTGGCGAGGACTTGGATGAATCCAGCCATTTGCTATTTATTTAGGGTCTTACGCCCGTTTTTATTGGGCTACAACCCTAAAAAATGCTGAAAATGAACCTAAAAGTGTTCTCAAGGACCTGAAACTTGCCTGTCAACCTCAAAACTTCGGCATTCCTTTCATTCCGCCCATTTTTTTCATCATTTTCATCATCCCGCTGCCCTTCATCTTCTTCATCATGCCCTGCATCTGCTCAAACTCATTGAGCAAGCGGTTAACTTCCTGCACATGCACGCCTGAACCCATGGCGATACGCTTTTTGCGTGTGGCTTTAATCAGCTCGGGTTTGCGGCGCTCCAGCGGCGTCATGCTTTGAATGATGCCTTCTTTGCGCTTGATGTCCTTTTCGGCTTTGCCCATGTCGACCTGACCTGCCTTGGCGGCCATTTGTGCGGGCAGTTTGTCCATCAGGCTGGCGAGGCCGCCCATGTTTTTCATCTGCTGGAGCTGGCTTAAAAAATCTTCGAGATCAAAGCCGCTGCCAGATTTGAGTTTGGCTGCCAGCTTTTGGGCAGCGGCCACATCAACGCCTGCAGTGACCTGCTCGACCAGAGCCACAATGTCGCCCATGCCCAGAATCCGCCCGGCGTGGCGTTCGGCGTCAAACACTTCCAGACCGTCGAGCTTTTCACTGGTGCCGGCAAACTTGATAGGAGCGCCGGTGATCTGCCGCACGCTCAGGGCGGCACCGCCGCGTGAGTCGCCATCAAGCTTGGTCAAAATAATGCCGGTCAGCGGTAGCGCGTCTTTGAAGGCTTTGGCAGTGTTGACCGCGTCCTGGCCCTGCATGGCGTCGACAATAAAGAGTGTTTCGACGGGGTTAAGAACTGCATGCAGTTCTTTGATCTCGGCCATCAGCGCCTCGTCAATGGCCAGTCGGCCCGCGGTGTCAACCAGCAGCACGTCAAAGAAATGGCGTTTGGCGTAGTCAATTGCAGCGCGTGCAATATCGACAGGCTTTTGATCTGGCGTACTCGGGAACCATTCGGCCCCAGCTTGCGCTGTGACTGTTTTGAGCTGCTCGATAGCAGCAGGACGGTACACGTCGCCTGAGACCGTCAGCACCTTTTTCTTGCGCTTTTCAATCAGGTGTTTAGCCAGCTTGGCAGTGGTCGTCGTTTTACCAGCGCCCTGCAAGCCCGCCATCAAAATCACCGCTGGAGGCTGAGCCGCCAAATTGATATCGCTCACGCCTTCGCCCATTGTGGCGGCCAGCTCTTTGCTGACGATACTGACCAGCATTTGGCCAGGTTGCAGGGAACCCATGACTTCAGCGCCCAGGGCTTTGTCTTTGACGCGTGCAATAAAGTCGCGCACCACTGGCAAGGCCACGTCGGCCTCCAGCAGGGCCATGCGCACTTCGCGCAGCATGTCCTGCACGTTGGCTTCAGTGATACGGGCCTGTCCACGCATTTCTTTGACGAGGCGGGAGAGTTTGTCGGTAAGGGCTGAGGCCATAAGTGGGCTCCGGGTGCAATGGAGCAGTTAATTAACAAGAAGAAGGGCGAAAAATAGGTCACAAAAACGCCGCAAGACCAGCAGCGCAAAGGCTAAACTGTAGTCATGATTTTAGCGATGAGTCAATGGTGGGGTGCGGTGCTGGCAGCTGGCGCATTTATCTCTTACCTGGTGTCTGTTGTAGGCCGCCAGCGCATGGCACCTGACATGCTGCGGCTGATGCTGTTTTCCGGCTGGGTTTTACACGGCTTGATGCTGGTTGAAGGCCTGCTGGGTGAGCCGCAACGTTTTGGGTTCGCGCCCGCCTTGTCAACCACCGCCTGGCTGGTATTGGCGGTGTACGCCATCG
>JAYVEE010000044.1:0-2071 GCA_043749005.1 Polaromonas sp.
GGCGGTGCAGATACGGGCGGGGAGGCAAACGTGCCAACGCCCCACACCACGCAGTGCGTGTATGGGGGGCACAGGTTGAGCGGACAGCCAAGCTCAGGTTCTACAACCCCCTGCATCTGGTGTTCCAAACATTCCACGCCCGCGTGGTGCGAGGCGGCGGCGGCTACGGCGGCGCATACAAACAAAAACACTTGAAACATTGTTTGGGTGGCTTAAAAATGACTGAAGTTTGCTGTACTGCACAATAAAAATGGCACTTCCTTCATGCGACTTTGCAATTGGTGGCGTTGATGTCACCAATAATCACCACGGCGTTCGCTATTGGGATGTACAAGAAAAGAACGCGCGGGTTGCGCTTCTAGATGGGAGCCTTACGTATGGTGCCCACTCAGTTTTGGGTTTTGTTCGTTCTTTGAGCCGCAAAAAGAACGTTCGGCAGTTGTTCCGACAGCCCGGAGACACGCATGAGGTGACCAACAGCAACCTTCACTTTTTTGTAAGTACCAGCCAAACTGGACGCTGGGTGCTTTGCGCCAACGTGTTTGGCGGCCCCTACATTCGCGACACTTATAGAATCTCGGTTTTGGCTATTGAAAAAACGAATACACTGGGGGTGAGGTATGCTGGGAGAGACGGCGCTCAAAACTATTTCGAAGTTGGCACTATTTCCGACCTCATGCCGCCGCGCAAAAAGCGTGCAGCTGAAGAAGATGATGTTTGCGTGACTGGTGAGCGAAGCTTTGAAGAAGTGGAAGCTGACAAGCGCCGAGAAGCGGAACGCAACGGTGACTTGCTTGTTGTTGAGTGACAATGTTTGTTTAAACAAAATCACCAATACACGGCCATGATGGAATAGGGCGGCGCATAGATGGCGCTGGAGTCGGTTGGCACAAACGGCGGCGGGGTGATGTAGGTCACGTTGGCGCCCGTGGAGTCCACCGCCACGCCGAGCGCAATATTGGCGGTGTTTGGGTCAACCGTCCATGCCGTTTGCACCAAAACAGAACCAGGGATAGCGCCGGCCGTGTCCGAGACGGAAATGGGCACGCTCACGTTGCTCTTGTTGATCACCACAAGACTGAGGCCGGTGCTGTTGCCAAACGCGAGCGCGTATATGGCGGGTATGCTGGTGACATTATCGTACGCCGTGCCGCCGCCTTGGACGTTTGTCTTGTAGACAAAATCTGCATAGTTTGACGCTTTCGACGCAACGCTGTACCCTACGGCGAATGCCGACAGGTACAGGTCCCACGGCACGGGATACGGGTTATAGACGGGATCGTAAGGCGGGTCATTCCACCCAAAAGGAAAGGTGCTTGTGTTGGTGGGAATGCCGCCTCGTTCTCCTCGGAATATCGTGTCGTAAAATCCGACGTCCCAATGATGGTCATAGCTGTTGGTTAGGATCCCTTTCATGTTGTCCGTTATCGCCTGAACTCCAACATGCGTGACAACCCCAGTTTCGATGAGGCGCAAACCAAATTCGGCGTTGAGCGCCCCTGAATATGTGGTGTATCTACGGTTGGCGTTGCGTGTGTAACCCGTCCCGTTGTCCAGGACGTCAAGCACGTACTCTGTGATGGCCACCGGCACGAGCGGGTCCGCTCGGTTGCTCACCATGGACGGCGCGTTCAGGAGTGTTTGGAAATAGCTGGAGCACGCAACGTTGACGTCACAGGGGTACAAGTGCATGGTGGTAAAGTTCCAAAACCGCGAGTTGTTTACAAGCCACGCGTCAATGGAGTCCTTGTTTCCCAGGTCGCCAAATGAGGGGAGCATGACGCGTGCCCCAGGGTCAGCCGCAAACACGTAACGGGATATGTTGGCCATCTTCTGCATGTAAAACTCCCTGGTTGGAAATGGCGCGGCAGGGTCCGGGTTCAGTTGCGGCTCATTGGTAAGCTCATACGCAATGATGCCCTCGTGCATGTGCCGCGCCGCAAACACCCCCGCGTTGGCGGGGTCGTCGCTCCACCCGTTGAGCGTCACAATGTGGCCGGGCGAACCCGCATACATTGCCAGGTTGTTGACATCACTAAACTTTTGGCCGCCCAAGATGGAGGCCATGGTG
>JAYVEE010000045.1:0-2067 GCA_043749005.1 Polaromonas sp.
CCCGGCCTGCTGCCCGACGATTCCGAAGCTGCGCACTTGCCAGAGACGCCGACAAAAGGGCCAGCGCAAGCGTGGTTCGATGCCAAGATGGCCGAACACAAAGCGATGCGGGCGCGGCAGGATGCGGCTATTTGTGCTGCCTAACGGCTGACATGAGAGAGCCGCTTTACGCAATGGAGAAATTATGAATCCGAAGTGCCCATATTGCGCCGCTAATGCCGAACTTGTAACCGGCGCTGAGATTTACCCGCACCGGGACGACCTAAATTCATTGAAGTTTTGGCTATGCGCTCCATGTTCGGCTTACGTTGGGTGCCACAAAGAAGGCAACGGGTACGGGGACGGATCGCGCCCACTTGGGAGGCTGGCAAACGCTGCGCTTCGGCGGGCAAAGAATAAAGCGCATGCGGCTTTTGATCCGATTTGGCAAATGCGGCAAATGAGCAGAAAGGAGGCCTATTTATGGCTTGCTAGCAAACTGGGAATGCCAGTGGAGCAAGTGCATATTGGCGAGTTTGACGAACCGCTTTGCATTCAAGTAATACAGGCATGTAAGACGCCTAACGGCTGACATGAACGGCCCGCTCAGTGAACGAAACGAGGAAATGATGATGAGTTATGACCACGCAGCGGCCGATCCGCTAAACGACAACACGATGTTGCGTGCCGAGGTTGCTCGGCTGCGTGCTGCGCTAGTGGTAGCCGAAGCTGCACTTGCCGACATTGGGGACGGAGAAGGCCCTGTTTATGACCGCGTCTCCAATGTGAATAGATCGTGGTCGTTGTACCACGCCGAAAAGCTTGCTTTGCAAGCATTGCCGGCCGTCCGTGACGCTCTTGCAGCTTGTGACGACAACCTTATTTAAGGCGCCGTCAGCGAATCGTAGGCTGCGACGCAGGCACTACCGGCTGCTCCGCGTTCATCGGCAATGCGAGCCATGTCGCCCGCAGCTTGGTCAGCCCGGCGCTGCAAGTCGGCAAGCAATCCTGCGGGGTCACCGGCTGGCGCGCTTGGGGCGGCAGTGCCGGGATGGCGGGCGGCTTCACGGGCTGCGGCAACAAGGCTGGCGACACGCTGCTGCAGCCGACCGCTAGCAGCGTCAGCGATAACAGCGTCAGCACGAGCAATACTAATCGTCCGGTTAGCCTCATCGATGATCCCCTGATGTGCCGTCTGCCGGCGCTGTTCCTCAATCCTGTACGCCGTGGTTTGTGCTAGCGCTGCTTCCGTCGCGTGGGCGCGATCCAACGCCCAAGCGTTGCGGACTTGCGCCGTCTCGGCTTTGGCTGTTTTGATACGGTACGTCTGGACACTGAGCGCGAGCGTTAAGGCAACGCCGACAGTCGCAATGGCGGGCCATAGAAAGCCTCCAATTTTTGCCACAATCCATGTCAACATAAGGTCACTCCGCGCCCATCAGCCGGGGTATTTGTACCATTCCCACACCGAGTTCCATCCCGTAGGCGGAAGCGGGATCGTGGTTGAGAGTTTGCCATCGATGCCGGTGACAAATCGACCGTCTTTGCTTGCCACCGGGACCGGAACTGGCAGTGGTGCGCGAATCGGCGCCCCGAGGGCTGGCATGTTTTCTGGCTGATCGACTTGTCTCATGCTAATACTCCACCGGCCGCAAGATATGCCGTTACTAGGCTAGGGAGCTTGCGCTCGGATTGACCGTAACCTGCGCCCGGAAGGCTGGCCCAGATGTTGGACACGCGATCGACTGCCGCAGAGAATTCGCCCGATTCGATCAACCCCAGCGCTTTGCGTTCTGTGATCTGTTGAATGGCAATAGCGTCTTGGCTGTCCGGAGAGAAGTCGGGCAAATTCAGCGAGGCTTTGTAGGCGTCAAAGTAACGCGCCAGAAGCTGATATCGCCCTGCTGCGGTGCTGGAGATGTTCAAGCGCGGCAGAAACACCATGATTCGAGGGTGATCCTCGTAACCGACAAACAGTTTACCGCCGACGAGCACGTTGTACCCGTTGTCACTGCCGACAACGGTAGACGTGCCCTCACTCCATGCAAGCATGTCTAGAAAGGCTTTGACGTTCGGTGTCATGTCGCT
>JAYVEE010000046.1:0-2066 GCA_043749005.1 Polaromonas sp.
CAAGTGGATCACCCAGCGGCAAAGCCGCAACGCCATCGCCGTGCAAACTGTGGCGCCACAAGATTCATCGGCGTTCCTCGCAGTGCAGCTCTCAGGTGCGCCCAATGCCGGGAAAGCTGTGCCGCCAAAAGTTCCGGCAGCACCGAGACATGCAGTCGCGCAGCCAATGCACCTGCGGGTTCAACTACCCAACGGCGTTGCGGTCGATCTTGGTGCAACTGAGATGCAGAATTTATTGGTGATCATGCAAACGCTGTGCAGCTTGCCATGTTCACACTGAATCCTGCCAGAGCCGTCTACCTGCACCGAGATGCCATCGATTTCAGAAAAAACATCAACGGCCTGGCCAGCCTGGTCGAACACGCTCTGGGCATGAACGCCTTTGCCAACGCCGTCTTTGTCCTTGGTAACCGCAGGCGTGACCGTATCAAAATACTGGGCTGGGATCGCAACGGATTCTGGCTACTGCAAAAGCGATTGGAGGATGCCCACTTCGTCTGGCCCCGCAAAGACAGCACCGTCATCGAACTCAGCGTGCAGCAACTGCACTGGCTGCTCGACGGGATCGACCTTCAAGCCATGCGCGGGCACGCTGCTGTGGTCTATTAAAAGGCGGCATAAAAGTCGTTCCAAAAGTGGGTCAAACATCCTTGCTTTATGGTGGCTTTGAGGGAGAACTTCTTGAGAGGCAATTTGGTCAAAACTGTTAATGAATTTGACACTTGCCAGCGAAGAAATTACAGCCCTCAAAGAGGCTTTGGTATCTGCTGCAAAACGCAGCGAGTTACTCAACAGTGAACTGATTCTGGTGTGCACCGAGCGTAACCTGCTCCAAGAGCAGCTCAACAAATTCAAACGCGATCTGTTCGCCGCCAAGAGCGAGGCCAGCGCCACGCACCAGAAGGACCTGTTCTTCAACGAAGCGGAGCATCTGGGCGCTACAGCGCAGCCTGGCGTTGAAGAAACTGCTGGCCAAGCCGACGCCATTGATGTACCTGCTCATAAGCGCAAAAAGCGCGGGCGCAAGCCCATCGATCCAGCACTCCCTCGCCAGGTCGTGCGCCATGAGTTGCCCGAGGATGAGCGCGTGTGTCCGCGCGATGGTACGGCGCTGGTGGAGATCGGCGCGGAGACCAGCGAGCAGCTCGACATCATCCCCCAGCAGGTGCAAGCTATCCGGCATGAGCGCGTCAAGTACGCCTGCCCCTGCTGCGACGGCACAGTGCGCCTGGCGCCCAAGCCTGCGCAAGTCATCCCCAAGGGTTTGTTCAGCGAAGGCTTGCTGGCCTGGGTGATTACCTCCAAGTACTGTGATGGCCTGCCTCTGTATCGCCAATCAGTGCGGCTGGCGCGCTTTGGTGGCACCGACATCTCGCGCAACACCCTAGCTGCCAGCGTCGTACGCGTGGGTGCGGCGGTGCAGCCCGTCATCAACCTGCTACGCGACCACTTGCTGGCATCGGCGCTGATCTACGGCGACGAAACTGTGGTCCAGGTGCTTAAGGAAAAGGGCAAAGCGGCCCGGTCCAAGAGCTATATGTGGGCTCAGATGACGCAGGCCTCAGGAGCCGATGGCACAGGTCCGCCGATTCGCATGTTTGCTTATTCGCCCTCGCGTAGCACACAAGCCGCGCAGTTACTGTATGCAGGGATGCGCGAGGGCAGCGCGCTGATGACGGACGGCTATGAGCCTTACAACGCCATTGCTGCGACCCATCGGGTGGTGCACCTGGGGTGCTGGGCTCATTGCCGACGGTACGTCTTCGATGCGCTGCAGGCGTTACCCAAGAGCAGCCGCACACCCGATCAACTTGCTGCCAAATTGATGTCCCTGATTGGACTGCTCTACAAAGCTGAAAGTCAGACAACTGAGCAAAAACTCGACGCCGCTGCCATTAAGGCGCTGCGCCAGGAGCACAGTGTGCCAGTACTAGCGCAAATCCATGCGCACTTGGTGGCCAATCTGCACACTGTCATGCCGGGCAGTTTGCTGGGCAAGGCGCTGCATTACATGTCGTCACAATGGGGCAAGCTGAGCCTTTATATTGAAGACGGCCACCACCCCA
>JAYVEE010000047.1:0-2062 GCA_043749005.1 Polaromonas sp.
TGATGTCCGGGCCGAGTTGGCCAAACTTTAATTTCAAGGAGTTTTAACCATGTTGAATCGTCGTGCCTTTTCTTCTTCTTTAACCCTGGCTGTTTTGGCTGCAGGTACGCAGCAAGCACAAGCCGCCACTGCCACGGTTGGCCAGGCAGCGCCAGACTTTACGGCCACAGATGCCCTGGGCAAAAACCACAAGCTCAGCGACTTTAGCGGCAAGCTTGTGGTTCTGGAATGGACCAACCCGGGCTGCCCGTTTGTTTCCAAGCATTACAGCGGCAACATGCAGGCGCTGCAAAAAGAATTTACTGCGAAAGGCGTGGTGTGGCTCAGCGTCAACTCAACCGCTGCGAGCGCTGCAGACTACTTGCCGCCAGCCAAGTTAACGGCCTGGAACGCTGAAAAGAAAGCGTCCCCCACCGCAACGCTGGTGGACGACTCGGGCAAGTTAGGCCAGCTCTACAGCGCCAAAACCACACCGCATATGTACATCATCAATCCGCAAGGCGTGCTGGTGTATGCCGGTGCGATTGACAGCGTTCCTTCAGCCCGGGTGGACGATATCAAAACCGCGACCAACTACGTTCGTCAGGGCTTGAATGAAACATTGGGAGGCAAAGCCATCAGCACATCATCGACCCGCGCCTATGGCTGTTCGGTCAAGTATAAAGACGCATGATGTTTGACATGGATGTTGCAGGCATCCTGAACCACTGCCGCACCATTGCGGTGGTGGGCTTGTCCCCCAAACCCGAGCGCGCAAGTTTTGATGTGGCGCGTTACATGCAGGCTCAGGGCTACCGCATCATCCCTGTCAATCCGAATGCGGGGGTTGCGCAGATTTTGGGTGAAACGGTTTATCCCAATTTGCTGGAAGCCAGCAAAGCTGAAAACATAGACCTGGTGAACTGCTTCCGAAACAGCACGGACATTCCGCCGATTGTTGACGAGGCGATTACTGTAGGCGCAAATGCAGTGTGGATGCAGCTTGGCGTTTCACATGCCGCTGCTGCCGCCATGGCACAGGCAGCAGGGCTGAAGGTGGTACAAAACCGTTGCCTGAAAATTGATCACCGGGCCTGGCGGGTCCAGCATCAACCTTGATAAACGCAGTTAAAGTCAGGCATGCCATTGCTTTTGAACGAATGCGTCCGCCTGAAGACGGCTTTGTTTATATTGATAACCCTGATGCTGGCAGCTTGCAGCACACCGCCAGCACCGATCACACGCGGCGAAGCGCAAAGCGCTCCCATCAGCACAACTGAGCTGGCGCAGTCTGACAGCAACCGCATGGCCACTCTGGGGATGCGCGACAACCTGACCAGCCTGATGCTGCTGGCCGACAAGTTGTACCGCCGTAATCCAGCCGAATGGCGCAAGGCCAGTCCAACCCGAGAGGCGGCACTGGTCAAACTTAAACTCGCCATCGACAGCAACACGGCCTGGCCGGACCTGCAAGGCAAGCGCGATATCGCAGCCATGTCGCTGGCCTTGGGGCCTGACTTTAAGGGCGACCGTGTCGCTGCCTTTATTTACGCCAGCGCCGACATGCTGATGACGGCCCACGGCAACAAAACCACTTTTTACCTGACAGACGCCCTGGATGCGCAGTATGTGTATAACGCGGCTCGCAACATTGAAATTGCGGTATGGCTGCTGGCCAGCCGCAAAAACGGGCAAGGCCTGCCGCTGCTGCTGTCCGACGAGATCAATGAGAGCCAACGCAATCTGAGCTTTGAGCGTGAGTTTGGCAAAGTCATTGGACGGCTAGACTTGCTGGCCAGCCTGCTGACTGAAAAATACCGCCGTGTCGTCATTACCTACGTGCAAAACCTGCTGGGCGGTACTTTCTTACAATTCCTGCCAGTCCGTTAAAACTTTTAATCCAGAGACAAGACGCCCATGTACGCACCGCTTCAAAACGACACCTTCATCCGCGCGTGTATGCGCCAGGCCACCACCCACACCCCCGTGTGGCTCATGCGGCAAGCGGGCCGATATTTGCCAGAGTACAAAGCCACCCGCGCCAAGGCCGGCAGTTTTATGGGCCTGGCCACCAACACTGACT
>JAYVEE010000048.1:0-2056 GCA_043749005.1 Polaromonas sp.
GCGTAATGAGTGTGCACGCGGCCAGTACGCGGCAACGCGAGTTGCGCCAACTTGTCGGTGTACGTGCCCTTGAGTTTTGACAGGCTGCGGTGCTCCAGCAGCTTGGCGGGCAGCGGGTAGTCTTCAGCCAGCTTTTCCAGCACTTCTTCGTCAGTACTGCGCGCGCCGCTGGGCGTTTTTTTAACGACAGGCATACCCAGCTTGTCAAAGAAAATTTCGCCTAACTGCTTGGGACTACCGAGGTTAAAGGGTTGGCCTGCAATCTCGTAGGCTTCGGTTTCCAGCTGCACCAGGCGTAACCCCAGCTCGCCGCTTTGCTTGGCCAGCATGGGCGCATCAATCAGCACGCCATTGCGCTCTATGCGGTACAACGATTCGCTGCTTTGAATCTCCAGGTCATAGACAAAGCGCAGCTGGTCATTTGCCTGCAGCTGCGGCCAAAGGACGTTGTGCACACCTAGCGTCTGGTCCGCGTCTTCACACGAATATTCAGCTGCCTTGGCAATATCCACCTGGTTGAATTTGATCTGGTGTGCGCCCTTGCCGCACAGCTCTTCAAAAGTAATGCCGTCCCGCCCAAGATGCCGCTGGGCCAGACTGGTCAAGCCATGCGGTTTGTGTACTTCGAGCACATAGCTTTGCAGCATGGTGTCATGGGCGTAGCCCGCCACTTCAATCCCGTGGTTGGCAAACACATGGCGGTCATATTTGATGTGCTGGCCGAGTTTGAGTTTGGTAGGGTCTTCCAGCCAGGGCTTGAGCCTGGCTAGCACTTCGTCACGAGGCAATTGCGCAGGCGCATCGGGGTAGTCGTGGGTTAACGGTATGTAAGCAGCCTCGCCGGGCTTGACAGAAAAGCTGATACCCACAATCTCAGCGCGCATCTCGTCGAGTGACGTAGTCTCGGTGTCCAGCGCCACCAGCTCAGCCGCTTGCAACCGGGTCAGCCAGGTGTCAAAGGCTTGCCAAGTCAAAACAGTGTCAAAAATCAGTGTGCTGGGCGGCTTGGGTATAGCAACGCCCACCTCGGGTTCATAGAACAAACCGAGCTCCAAACTTTGTTCTGGCTGGGCTTGTTGAAACCCTTCGACAGTCGCGGGACGGACGGTATTGGTTTCAAGCGACCTGACCAGTCCTTTAAAGCCATATTTCTCATAAAAAATAGCTAAATCTTCCTGTTTCTGTGCGCTAACAGCTATTGAATCCATAGCAGGAAGGCCCACAATGTAGTCTTTCAGGTCACAGTCCTTTTTAATCGTGACCAGCGCCTTTCCTTGCGGTAGCCAGTCCAGTGAAGCGCGCAAATTCTCGCCCACCACGCCTTTGATATCCGCAGCATGAGCCACCAGGTTGTCAAGCGAGCCGTATTCCAACAACCACTTGACAGCTGTTTTCGGCCCACATTTAGGCACACCTGGCACGTTGTCGACCGTATCCCCAACCAGCGCCTGGTAGTCGACCATCAAGCGCGGCGGCACCCCAAATTCGGCTTCTACCCCGGCCAGGTCGCGGCGCTTGTTGTTCATCGTGTCAATGACCGTGATGTGCTGGTCGACAAGTTGACTCAGGTCTTTGTCGCCACTGGAAATGATGACCTCAATACCCTGCGCAGAAGCCATGCAGGCGAGTGTGCCAATTACGTCGTCGGCCTCCACACCCGGCACCGCCAATACCGGCCAGCCCATCAAGCCGACGACCTCATGCACAGGCTCAATCTGGCTGCGTAAATCTGGCGGCATAGGGGAACGGGTGGCCTTGTAGGCCGGGTATATCTTGTCCCGAAAAGTCGGTCCTTTGGCATCAAATACGCAGACAGCATAGTCTGCACGAAAGTCTTTGCGCAGCTTTTGCAGCATGTTGACCATGCCTCGAATCGCCCCTGTGGCTGGACTTAGTGGATTAGCCGGGTCGGCGCGCAGGTCGGGCATGGCATGAAAAGCGCGGTACAAATAACTGGAACCATCGACCAGCAGCAAGGTTTTTTTATCAGAAGTCCTCAGTAGAGGCGTTGCGAAAGTATTGTCAGTAGTCATGCTGAGTGATTGTCAGGGATTTA
>JAYVEE010000049.1:0-7094 GCA_043749005.1 Polaromonas sp.
TAATTTTTTTTGCCCGCCGGACAAGCCCGCTGCTGACAGGTTTCTCAAATGCGACAAATTGAGCAACTCCAACACGCCATCAGCATGCGCAATCCACGCCCTCTCTCGCTTGGCAGCCGCACCGCGCAGCAACCAGGCAGCCAGCATGGTTTCGCTTTTTTCGTTTGGCGCAGCAGCCAATAGGTTGTCCAGAACGTTCAGACTGGCAAACTCGCGCGGCACTTGAAAAGTACGCGCCAAACCATGCCCAGCACGTTTACTCACAGTCTGGCGGGTGATGTCTGCCCCATCAAACACAATACGGCCTGAACGCAGTGGCATTTGCCCGGCAATGGCCGCAAACAGGGTGGACTTGCCGGCACCGTTAGTGCCCGCCAGCCCCAGCAATTCGCCAGGAGCTACATGCAAGCTGACATTGTCGACGGCAGTGAACGAACCAAACTTAACGGTAATATTTTCAGCCAACAACATCAGCCCACACGCTTTCCAAAAATGCCTTGCGGCCTGTACAACATGCACAAAATCAGCGCCAGCCCAACAACGCCGAGGCGAACATGCGCCATTTGCGCTTCGGCAATGCCAGGTACCAGGTCACGCAAAAACCGTGACCCTTCGAGAAACACCACCAGCACCAATGTGCCCACCAGAGCGCCGCGCAGGGAGCCCACACCACCCAAAATAATGCTCATCCAGACGTAAAAAGTTACCAGCGGTACAAACTGTTCAGGCGTAATGAAGGTCACAAAATGCGCATAGAAAGCGCCAGCTATTCCGGCTAGCGCAGCACCAAGCATGAAGACCCGGATTTTGTAACCCGCCGGATCTTTACCCAGCGCAGCCACTGCAGCCTCGTTGTCTCGTATGGCGCGCAGCAAGCGGCCAAAAGCGCTTTTTTGCAGCGAGCGAATAGCCAGTACAGCCAGCATCACCGCTACTATCAGCGCTGCCAGTTGCATCAAATTACGTGCCCCTGTGCCCGCCGAAGCAAACAGTGCAGGCACACCCGGCAAGCCCTGCACACCACCGGTCAGCCATTCTTCTTGCTGAATCACCAAACGTGTTGTTTCAGAAAAGCCCAGCGTCACGATGGCCAAGTAATCTTCACGCAGGCGCAGCGCCGCCATACCCAATGGAATGGCCGCAAGGGCCGCCAGTGCCGCCGCAGCAGGAAAGCTGAGCCACAACGGAACACCTTTGAGCGACAGCAAGGCAGACGCGTAGGCACCGATCGCAAAGAACGCCACATGACCGAAGTTGATCAAACCCGTTTCGCCGTATTGCAGGTTCAAACCAATGGCTAACAACGCGTAAATCAACACCACAATGCCAATGGAAACGAGGTAGGCGTCCATGGTTATCTGACTTTTTCAATCCTGCCGAACAAGCCCGCTGGCCTGAAAAGCAGCATCATCACCATGACGGCAAATGCGGCCACCAGTTTGTAGCTGGGGCCGACCAGTGGCACAGATAACTCTTGCGCAATGCCCATCACAACAGCTCCCACTACAGCGCCCACGGGACTGCCAATACCGCCCAAAATGACTGCTGCAAAAGCGGGCAAAACAAACTCCCATCCAATCTCAGGCGTAAGCACGCCCTTCACACCAATCAGCACTCCGCCAAGTCCTGCCAGTGCGCCAGCTACGGCCCACAGCAGCCACATCAAGCGGCGGGAGCGAATGCCGCTCAGGCGAGCCAGGTCCGGGTTATCCGCCACTGCACGCAGCTTGCGGCCAGCATCGGTCAGGCCCAGCAAACAAAACACGGCAATAACTGCCGTCATCGCAACCGCAGCAATCATCAAGTCAGTCGGAAGCAGGCGAATGCCGTCAAAGTTCCAGGCACGTACCAGCGGCAGCTTGAAGGTGCGCGCCTCAGGCCCCACGCTCAGCGCCAACACGCTGCGCAACACAAAGGCCAAGCCAATTGCGGCAAGCAAGCTGGCCACCATGGGGGCTTGTGTAAGGCGGCTAAAAATCAGCCGATACGCCGCCCAAGACACCAGCGCACTGACCATCATCGCCCCCAACACAGCCACAAAAAACATCGGCAAGCCGCCCCCATGGAGTACCAACGCTGCATAAGCTCCCAGCGTCATGGTGTCACCTGCTGAGGCATTGGGAAACTTGCAGATCCCCATGACCAGCGTTAACGCCAGCGCAGGCAAGGCAATGACGAGACCCTCCACGATGCCGTTAGTCAGCAAATTCACCACTAGCTGAAATGACATGTAGAAGACCCTGGTTTCAGCACGTGTTCAACACCCTGTTTCGGCATCAGCTGTCAAGAAATTGAAATGGTGTCGCGCCGTACCAGTTGCCCTGCTTCTATCACATACACACCAAAGTCTGGCTTGGCGTCCCCGCTAGTATCGAAGTCCAGCTTGCTGGATGCGCCTTCATAGTTGATTTTTTGCTTACTGGCAATCAGCTGCTTGCCCTGCGCAAATGACGCCACTGCGGTGCCCGGTGGGTTGCTGACATCACGGATGCGGTTGCTGATTTGCTGCGGTGTGGCCTTGTCACCTGCCAATTCAATGGCCAATGCCAGGGAAATCACCATGTCGTAGCACATGGCTGCGTAAATATTGGCGCTGGCCGCCGAGCCTGCCGCTTTTTGAAAGCGCTCAGAAAAAAGTTTGTTGCTGGATGCGCCTTCATTTGAAACGGTCTCCACAGAAATAATGCCTTGGCTGATTTCTGGCCCTACAGCTTTGATCAATTCAGGATTGGCAGCCCAGCCCGGAATAATCCAGGCCAGCTTGTCGCCTGACTGATACCATTCGCGCAAAATAATGGTGGTGTCGGGAAGGTACGAACCCATCACAATCACATCCGGCTTTTCGGCCAGTATTTTTTGCAGCTCAGAGCGGTAGCTGGGCCGGTTCGGTTCGTAAACCACTTCTGCCACCACCTTGCCGCCGGCTGCCTCCCACACGCGCTTAAAGCCGTCGGTGTTGCCGCGGCCTGATGCATTGTTAAACGCCATGGTGGCCGGGCGCTTGAAGCCACGCTTTTTTGCAATCTCGGCAAACGCTGCACCAAACCTGTCGTTGGTAGCCTGAAAGCGCCAGACCAAATCTTTTTTGTCGAGGGTTGAAATGGCGGGCGCACCTGACACATTCATTTGAATCAGATTAGCCTCGTCTGTCAGTGGCATCACGGCCAGCGTCACGCCGGAGGCCCAGGTACCAATTAGCGCCTGAACCTTGTTGACTTCAATCAGCTTTTTAGCCGCCAGCACACCCGACTGCGGCTGGGTTTGGTCGTCTTCATAAAAGCCTTCCAGTCTGCGGCCAGCCGCGCCGCCTGCGGCATTGACCTCTTCGATCGCCAGCTGGATGGCCTTTTGCATGCCTGAGCCGTAGGGCGAACCTGCGCCAGTGATCGGGTTCAGCGCGCCAATTCTGAAGGCATTACCCGATTGGGATAGCACCAGCGATGGCGCCGCTGACAAAGCTGCGCTAGCTACGGCCATATTTAGGATTTTTCTGCGTTGAAATGTCATGAAAGACTCCTGGTAAAAAACGAATGAAACGAGGTTGGCTGCTTGGAGGTGTCAGTCGCCTTCAGAGCCATTGTGTTGTGCATTTGCCATGCCTTCAAACCGCCAGCTCATTTTTAACAAACCGGCCATCTTTCATGATGGCTTTAATATGCTGGCCCTGCCCCATCAGCAACCCGATATCTACCAGCGGGTTGCCATCAATCACCAACAGATCAGCGGTGGCGCCAGCTTGCACAATGCCCAGCTTGTCTTGCATTTGCAACACTGCAGCTGCCACGCTGGTGGCAGAACGAATTGCCTGGGCATTGCCTGAGGCATCGGCCCTAATTTTCAACTCGTCTGACTGATAGGCATGTGTTTGACCCAACAAGTCTGTGCCGTAAGCCACCTGCACGCCCGCCGCTTCAGCTATCTTCAAAGCGGACTTGGCAGCCACACGAACCGCCTCAACCTTGGCGATGGATTCAGCCGGAAAGCCCAGCCTGGCACCATCTTTTGCCAACGCCTCAAAGGTAATGGTCGTGGGCACAAGAAACGCCCCAGCCGCCGCCATAAATTCAGCCGCCGCGGGATTGATCAGACTGCCGTGCTCAATGGTGCGCACCCCGCAGCGCACGGCCCGGATGATGGCCTCAGGCGTGTAGGCATGCGCCATCACATAGGTGCCCGCATTGCCTGCCTCTTCAACCGCTGCCCTGATTTCGTCTTCACTGAAACCCAGAAAATGAATGGGATCATTCGGTGATGCAATGCCGCCAGAGGCCATGATTTTGATTTGGGTTGCGCCCTTTTGAATTTCCTCGCGCACGGCAAGCCGTATCGCGTCAACGCCGTCCACCACGCGCGAAATTGAGCCCACTTTTTGCGAGCAGGCACACGGCTCCATCAGATCACTGCGCGGCCTGAAATCGCCATGCCCGCCGGTCTGCGACAGCGCCTTGCCCGCTGGGAAAATTCGGGGTCCTTTAATCAAGCCGGTCCGAGTGGCTTCGCTCAGTGACCAGTCCGCACCGCCTGCGTCCCGTACAGAGGTGAAACCGCGCAGCAACATGCCCTCCAGAATAGGCAAGGATTTCAAGGTCGCAAAAATATTGGGAAGCGCAGCATTCAGTCCCAAATTCAGGTGCGAGGCCAGGCAATGAACATGGCAATCAATCAGACCGGGCATGACCACCAAGCCTTTCATGTCGATGACCTGCAGATTGATGCCCGGAATGGCTTCAGAGGATATTTTTTCTATCTGACCATTACCAATCAGAATGTTTTGGCCCGCTATCAACCTGCCGTTGACGACATCAAGTACGCTGCAATTACGCAAAACGTAGTGTTGATCAGGAAGTTCTGAGCTGTTGTTCGAGGACATGGATAAATCCGGTTTGGGAGACAATAAAGTTGATACAAGGCTGGATAGAGTCATTAATGATCAAGATTTAATCGTACATTGTTAAATTGAAATAATTCTTAACAAAACGATAATTTGCCTGATCGCTATTACAAAATGGAATAGTCAGTATGAGAAGGTTGTGTCCGTCGTTAACCGAGCTTCAAGCGTTTGAGGCCACTGCCCGGCACTTGAATTTCACGCGCGCGGCGGTTGAGCTGTTTGTCACACAGGGCGCGGTCAGCCGCCAAGTGGCCAACCTTGAAAGCTACCTTGGTGTGGCCATGTTTACCCGCGCGCACCAGCGTCTGGAGCTGTCAGAGGCCGGGCTAACTTATCTGCCTTCGGTGCGCAAAGCGCTAAACCAGCTTGAAACGGCCACAGCTCACCTGATGTCGCACCGGGGCAAAGGCGGCGTGCTGAACCTGTCGGTACCGCCTAGTTTTGCCATGCAGTGGCTGCTGCCAAGGCTGGCGCAATTCAAGGCCGCACAACCCGACATCACGTTGAATTTTGTCAGATACACGCACACCCACAACTTTTCACAAGATCAGGAACTGGATACCGCCATCCAGTTTGGCGAAGGCGAATGGCCGGGCGCCGGGTCCACGTACCTGACAGGCAAAAACACAGTCTGCATATGTGCCCCCGAGCTGCTTGCAGGCGGCCGCAGCATCCAGCCTGCTCGACTGTCTGAGCAGACGCTGCTGCAACATATTGAAGTTCCGTATGCCTGGCAAGACTGGTGCAATTTCTTTCACCTCAAGCAGGAAAATGGCCGGGTGGGCCCGCGCTTTGACCAATACTCCTTGATCATCAGGGCTGCCATGTCTGGCTTCGGCATTGGCTTGGTGCCGGCCTGCCTGGTTGAAGAAGAGTTGCAGTCGGGTCGGCTGCTAAATCCGTTTCCAGCCCCATATGTGGCGAGGCAAGGGTACTACCTGTGTGTCAAGGATGACCGAGGCAACATACCTGCCGTTAACGCGCTGCGTAGCTGGCTTTTATGCAACTTGCCAAGCTCAACAAGTGATTCAAACCCCTAACGCTAACTGCATGGTATCTTCGACTTTTTCCACCGTTGCATAGGTTCGCGTCTCGCGTACTCCGGGCAGTTGCCAGCGCGTTGCCCGCAGATGCACGGAAAACTGCCATACCTCCCATCCGGGTTTTGAGCAAATAGGCAAAACCACCCGCGACCATATGGCATTCCATGATTTCGGGGTACATCTGCACCGTAGCCCAAAATGTAGCCGTCCCGCAAAAAGCGCCGCACCCAGCCAGCACGGCGGAAGGCGACAACGCCACACTTCCAGCCAGCTTTAAATTGCTGATGCGGCCTTCGCCCTGCAAAGCCTTCAATATGCGCAAATCAAAACGATCTAAATCATGCGTCCAATCGGTCATAAATACTGAATTAATTTAATTCGCCAGGTCAACTGAAGTTGCAAAAAATATTACCCGGGCGTTAGCCGCCAAGGACGTCACCATCAGGCTGCTGATTACAGAGACGGGCACATCGAAGGCGCAGGTTGGCAACGTTTGCATCAACCGCAATATGTTTACGCAGTTGTTGGCATGCAACCGTTCGGGGGTGACGGCTTGAGCAGCACTGGCCCCAAAGCGGGACGGCCGCATGACCTGTACCGGTTTTTCGTAGAGCAAACCTTGACGGTCAACATCACAGCAACGGGGGGGGCAATGCTGCGATTTTGGGAGGATGAAGAAGCTTCGTTGCAGCGCTCAAGAAGTTTTTATGGTCACTGCGTAAGTAGACAAGTTTTTCACCCCCGATAGCGCTAGCGCAAGTTCCCTGTATGCCCAAATGAAAATCGTCCCGGCTGTGGCCACACCGTCAGGCCGTGGGGTTCGCTGCCCACTTTAACTTTGTCCACTGCGCCGCTGTCGGTGTTAAAGCGGTACACCTCGTCGTCATAACGTCCGCCCAGCCACAGGTATTTGCCGTCAGCGCTCACGTTACCCATGTCGGGGCTGCCGCCGCCGGGCACAGGCCAGGTCTTGGTCACTTTGCGGGTTGCAAAATCTATCACCGACACGCCACCTTTGCCTTTGGGTGTGCCGCGGATTTTGTTGCTGCCGCGATTGGCAACATACATGCTTTTACCGTCACGGCTGGGGTACAAACCGTGCGCGCCCACACCTGTCGGTATAAAACCAATCTGCTTGAAGCTTTCGCCATCGACCACAT
>JAYVEE010000050.1:0-2047 GCA_043749005.1 Polaromonas sp.
GGCAAACCAATGACCAGGCCAGTGCGTTCGTTGTACGCTCGAGTCGTGAGAACCACCATTGGATGCACATCACGCATTTCTTTGCCAACCTGCGGATTAAAGTTAATCCAGATAATGTCGCGCCGGTCTGGCACCCAAGGCTTGTCGATAGCCACTTTTGATACCAATTTATCGCGCCCCGAACTCAGCACCGACAGGTGTATCGGCCATCATTTCGCCACCGTGAATGGCCGGGTCATAAGCCTTGAGCTTTTGCGCCAAAGTGAGTTTATGAGGCTTGACACGCAACTCAAGCCTGCCCGGCTCAATGACTTGCACCTGCAGCGGCGTATCAGGCGTGATGTGCATGGCCTGCATCAGTTCACGGCTCAAACGTATGCCGTGGCTGTTACCCCAGGGAGAAATTGAGAGTATGGTGGAATTCAT
This sequence comes from Polaromonas sp., assembly GCA_043749005.1. GTDB lineage: Bacteria > Pseudomonadota > Gammaproteobacteria > Burkholderiales > Burkholderiaceae_C > Polaromonas. The sequence goes on from JAYVEE010000050.1 coordinate 427, forward strand.
TGCTCAAGTATATCCCTTGGGATATACATTTGCAAATATGCAATCAGCGTTACTTGGCCAGCGCCTTCAACGCCAGCTTGATACCGTCGCTTACGCCAATATCCTTGGGTAGCGCTTTGAGCGCCAGCGCAGCATCGCGGTCGCTGTAGCCCAGCGCTATCAACGCCTGCAATATGTCTGACTGGCTGTCGTTGGTAATGGATACGTTCACGCCCATATCTGCGCCCAGCTTGCCTTTGAGCTCCAGCAGCAAGCGCTCGGCGGTTTTTTTGCCGATGCCGGGCACTTTGATGATGCGGCCCATTTCTTGTAATGTGACGGCTTGAGCAAGTTCTTCCACACTCATGCCGCTGAGCACGCTAAGCGCGGTGCGCGGGCCGACGCCAGATATTTTGACCAACTGCCTGAAAGCAGCGCGTTCGGTAGATGTTGCAAAGCCGTACAAAATTTGCGCGTCTTCACGCACCACAAAATGGGTAAGCAAGCTGACTTTTTCACCCAGCGCAGGCAGGTTGTAAAAGGTGCTCATGGGCACGAGCAGCTCGTAGCCCACGCCGTTACAGTCCACCAGAATTTCTGGTGGGTTTTTTTCGGCTAGCAAGCCTTGAATTCGTCCAATCATGCGGTAATGTTATCAGTCGCACCAAAACTGAATATCAGCGGACAATTGCGACTCACACCCATTTTCAGGACAACCCAACCTTGATCCTCCGCCACACTTTCACGCCGCCGAACAATACCCGCATGGGCCACTTGTGTGGACCGATGGATTCGCACATCCGCACAATTGAAGTCGGGCTGGACGTGAAAATCGCGCACCGCTTTGAGCAATTCAAGATTGACGGTACCAAGGCGCGCGCTACCCAGGCACTAGAAGTGCTGCAGGCGCTGTACGAAATGGCACAGCGCCCGATTGCCGAGGAAACCGTACAACTGATGATGTCTGGCGACACGGCCTTGCGGGTTGCGCCCGACGGCAGTACCACGCTGACCACGCGCCGCGCTGACCTGCGCGCCCGCACCGCCAACCAGGGCGCGTACCTGGAAAACATTGCCACGCATGACATCACGTTTGGCATTGGCCCTGCCGGTACAGGTAAAACTTATCTTGCTGTGGCCTGCGCTGTTGACGCGCTGGAGCGCAGCGCGGTGCAGCGTATTGTGCTGACGCGCCCTGCTGTTGAGGCGGGTGAGCGGCTGGGATTTTTGCCCGGTGATTTAAACCAGAAGGTTGACCCGTACCTGCGCCCACTTTGGGACGCACTGCATGAGCTGATGGGTTATGAAAAGGTACAAAAAGCCTTTGAGCGCCAGCAGATTGAAATTGCACCGCTAGCCTTCATGCGGGGCCGCACCCTCAACCATGCATTTGTGATTTTGGACGAGGCACAAAACACCACACCCGAACAGATGAAAATGTTTTTGACGCGCATTGGTTTTGGCAGCAAGGCGGTGGTGACGGGTGATGTGAGCCAAGTCGATTTACCGCGCACGCAACTCAGCGGGCTGGTCGACGCGGAACGGGTTTTAAAGCGCGTAAGCGGCATTGCGATTACCCGGCTGACGAGTAGCGATGTGGTGCGGCACCCGCTGGTGGCAAGGATTGTGGATGCTTACGATA
>JAYVEE010000051.1:0-2040 GCA_043749005.1 Polaromonas sp.
CTGATGGTTTGGGGAAGCTGTTTCCATTGCTGCGGGGATAGTTGTTTTAGATTAACGAAGTCCGTTACCGACCGACCTCGATATCCAATTTATCAGGGGGTGGAAGCAGTCTTTCATGCCGGCGAAATACGATGAGGATGTCGGGCTCCTTCACTTTAGGCGGCAACCAATCGGCGCCTCCCGGCTTTGTCTTGGGGGTCGCGGACAGAAAGACTCGAATACTTTCAGACCACCGGAGAAAGGGCAGTGAGAAAAGTTCTGAGCCTGCTGAATGACGAAATTCCAGAGCTCAAACAGCGTTATCCATTGGGAGGTGATTGCCATGGTTCACCCCTAGATAGTCTGGCAAGTAGGTGACTTATGGGTCGTGAAGCGATTCGGTGCCGGAGCTTAAATCGAACTGTTCAATTCCTCTTAAAAGTTGCTTCTCGGCGAGACTTGGCCGATAAATTCACGCAAGGCAAGCGTAGGCTGCTTACCCTGATGAACCACCATGTAGCATTGGCGGGTCATTTTTGGAAGCTTGGTTTGGACGCGCTCCAAGCGGCTGGTTTCCAGCATATCGGCTACAACCCACTGCGAGAGGCAGGCCGAGCCTATCCCCGCAGCGGCGGCATGCTTGATAGCCTCCGAGCTTCCCAGTTCTATGCTGCGGCGGTAAGTGTGAAGGTGCGGGAGCAGGTGTTGATCAGTTGCCTCGCGAGTGCCCGAGCCGGCTTCACGCAGTAGCCAGACCCAGTCGCGCATCGCCTTGAGTGATACCTTGCCGGATGCTGGCGCCGTTTTGGTACCCGGGCTGGCCACTACCACCAGCTCGTCTTGCAGCCAAGGTGTCACCACCAGTTCTTGGTGATGGCACGGGCCTTCAATCAAACCCACATCCAGCTCGAAGCGGGCTACCGCGTCGCAGATGGCCTCGGTGTTGCTGATGTTGACCCTGGAATGCCAGCCGGCCGCATCGTTTTGGTGGCGACCTTCGAGAAAGTGCCCCAGAAGTCCGGGCAAAACGTAGTTGCCGATGGTGGTGCTGGCACCTATACGCAGTGACTGAGCTTGGGCGGTACCACCACGCGACATACGTTCTATGGCGGCAGCGCTGTCCAGCAAGGCCAGTGCGCGGGGCAACAACGCGCGCCCGTTATCGTTTAGCAGCAGTCGCTTGCCGGCTCTGTCAAAAAACCGCAACGACAGCAGCCGCTCAAGTTCATTAATGGCCGAGCTGGTGGCCGACTGTGAAAGTGCGATTTCAGAGCCGGCTGCTGCAGTGCTTCCGCTATGCGCCACCGCCACAAATATCTGTAGTTGACGCAAGGTCAGGCGAAGTACGTCCATGGCTCATACCCTCACAGTTTGTTCTATAGCGATTAGATAGGTATATCTTAGTCAAATAAGCTGTTGGACAAGTTAAATGTCCACGTCTACATTCGGGTTTTCGTTACCTCAGCCAGATACAGCCATGACCACCACTGCATCCAGAAACCCGCAATCCGCCGTAGCACCGGCATGTCAACCCGCCTCGGCCTATGGCAGACTCGCGAACCTGCTCCCCGGCGTGATGGTGAGCGGGGCCCTCGCAGGCGCTGGCATCCAACTAGGCCACGTCGGCTGGCTGCAAGACCACGATTTCAGCGCGCTGACGCTGGCCATTGTGCTGGGCATGTTGGTGGGCAACACCGCTTATCCGTGCTTTGCCAAAGCCAGCGGCGCAGGGGTGAACTTCTCCAAACAAAACCTGCTGCGGCTGGGCGTTGTGCTGTACGGGCTTCGCCTGACCGTACAGGACATTGGCCATGTGGGGTTTGCTGGCGTGGTCACAGACGCACTGGTACTGGGCTCCACCTTTGCACTGGCGTGCTACATCGGTATCAAATGGCTTGGCATGGACCGCAAGACTGCGATGCTGATTGGCGCTGGCAGCTCGATTTGCGGGGCTGCCGCCGTGATGGCTGCTGAGCCGGTCGTGAAAGCAAGGGCTGAGCAGGTCACGGTTGCTGTGGCAACAGTAGTGGTGTTTGGCACGTTTGCCATCTTCTTGTATCC
>JAYVEE010000052.1:0-2039 GCA_043749005.1 Polaromonas sp.
GCGAGTTGCACCACCCGCGATACTGCCTGTGCGCCTGCGTAGGGCAGCGGTATGTAAGTTGCACCCATATCATGGGCCAGTGCTTGGGCGGCGGCTTGAGGTTGTGAAGAGGTGTCCAGAAGCAACGTCGTGATGCCCGCGAGGCGCATTTGCCGGGCGGCAGCCAGAGCGTCTTCGCTTGCCTTTGTTCGGCCCGGTGTGCCATCACGCGCCATGTTGCCGCGCCCGTCGGTGAGCAGCACGACGATCGGAGTTTCGCCACGGCGGCTGATCTGGTCTGCCAGCTCGCGTGCTGCATCTATGGCGCTGGCTAAGGGAGTGCCACCTCCACCTGGCAAGCCAGCCAGCGCCCGTTTGGCACGGGCCAGCGAACGCGTTGGCGGCAATAGCAGCTCGACAGTTTTGCCGCGAAAGGCCAGCACTGCTACACGGTCGCGCCGCACGTAGCAATCCGCCAGCAACAATTCAACGGCGCCTTTGGCCTCAGCCAACCGATGCAAGGCTGAAGAGCCCGAAGCATCCACCACAAACAAGGTGGTGGTTTGCCCGACCTGCTTGAACCGGGTGACGTGAAAGTCCTCCCGCCGGACATGGATGCGTTTGTGGGAGACATCTTCTGACGTCGGGTTTTGACGTTCGTATTGAAGTTGGCGAAGGGTTTGCCACGGCGCGGCAGCGCGTAGGGTTTCAATCACGTTCAGACGCGCGCCGGCTCGCGGCTCACCGCGTCTGGCACCCATGGGCCTGCCTCGAGTTTGGCTTTTTTGCACAGCACCTGACCGGCCAGCAGCTTTTGCCCGCGCTTTGGTAGTTTGACCCACCTGCAACGCAGCCAGCAGGCCCGCAGGTATGGCGGCATGTGCTGCTTCAAGGACGTTGTCAGCCAGGGCTTCACTTTGGCTAATGTCCTGCTTGTCGTTCGGGGGCGCCTCAAGCTGATCTTGCCTGTTGGCTTGCCTTTTCTCTTGCTGTGCGCCTTGCGGTTCACCAGAGTCTGGCTGCGGCTGTTCTTCGCTTTCAACCTGGGCTTGCGGTATTTGCGTGGCGCGCGGTGCCAGTACCAACCTGGCAGCCAGCGCAGTATGTATTTCAGTTACCTCAAGCACGCCATCAAGTGCGGCGGCACAACGTGCGGCTTTAAGTGCAAATAGCGGTGCGCGTAGTGAGTACACACCTAACGCCAGGGAAGCAGCGCACAGAGCCTGCACCATAATGTCAGAGGCTTTGACGTAAGGCAAAAGTACTCTGGCTTGTGCTATGTCGACAGCGGTCCATTCGCAAACTTCATCACCCGAATAGGCTGGTTTGAGGTGTACCAAAAACGCCAGCCGATCAAGCAGCGCTGCAGGCACCTGCTCGTCGTCATTCATACCTTCATCCAATGCCACCACGCCCAGTCGCGCAGGCAATTTGAGCGCCAGGCCATCCCGTTCTATGGCGACTTCTTGTGTGTCCAGCACGGCAGCCAGGCGTGCTGCGGTACCCAGCGACACGCGCTCGGCCATGGCCAGCAACACCACGCCGTCATTGGCATGAGCGAGTACGCCCTGCTGGGCGACAGGGCGGCCTGCACTTAATGTCGCGCCCAGATCGAGGCCGCCCAGCAACGAAGCATCATTGATATTGACCGGAATACGTCTTTGCGGTGTGCCAGAAGGCAACAGCTTTCTCAAGAGCGCCAGCCACTCGTCGCGAGCCGGGCCGGCCGATACACGTAATGCAACGCCGCCCAAACCGCAGGGGTCGACAGCGAACATAGCTGCGACCACTGAACTCATCACGCGCCCATTAACTCTGCGACGGCCCGGTCAACCCGAACCGTAGAACCTGAATCGTCCAGCGGGTTGCGACGCAGGCGGTGGCGCAGCGCAGGTGCTGCGATACGCTTGAAATGGTTGTCGGTGATGGCGCTATCGCCTTGCAGGGCGGCATAGGCACGTGCGGCGCGAATCAGCGTCAGGTCACCGCGCAGGCCATCGGTACCCAACGTCATGCACAGCTGCGCGGCACGCTCCCGGGAGGCATCACTGATCTTCACA